>NZ_AJML01000032.1:0-91794 GCF_000259525.1 Streptococcus sp. SK140
TAATACTCTTCGAAAATCAAATTCAAACCTCGTCAACGTCGCCTTGCCGTACTCAAGTACAGCCTGCGGCTAGTTTCCTAGTTTGCTCTTTGATTTTCATTGAGTATAAAAAAGTCGGTGAGATAGAAATTACTAGATCAAGTCTTGTTTTCTAGTTACCCCGCAAGCATTCTACCATCAACTTGATGCTTGAACCATTAACCAAAAAGTTTTTACTACTAAAAAGCGAGGTCGGGATTTTTATCCCGACCTCTTTTTGTTAATCTTTACGAGTTGAATGACGTTCTACCAAACCATGTGGCAAAAGAACTTCACGCTCTTCTAACTCTTCCTTATGCATAATCTTCGTCAACATACGCATACTAATAGCACCAAGGTCATACAAAGGTTGCGCAATGGTGGTTAGGTTTGGACGAGTGTAACGCGCGATTTGCGAATCATCACTGGTGATAATTTCAAAGTCTTCTGGTACAGAAACTCCCTTGTCAGCAAGTCCGTTCAACACACCTGCTGCCAGTTCATCTCCTGTTACGACCGCTGCTGTTGCTTTAGAAGAAATCAAACGTTCTGCCAAGGCATAGCCATCATCATAACGGTATTTTGATTCGAAAACAAGACCTTCACTGTAGTTGATTCCCGCTTCTTTCAAAGCATCTTTGTAACCAGCCAAGCGAATCTTACCATTAATATCATCCACTAATGGTCCACTAACGAAGGCAATTTTTTTGTTTCGCTTCAAAAGATGACGGACTGCATCAACTGTAGCATGTTTATAGTCAATATTGACACTTGGAAGCTGGTGCTCCACATCCACTGTTCCTGCAAGAACCACAGGTGTGCGTGAGCGTGAAAACTCTGAGCGAATCTTCTCAGTTAAATGATAACCCATGAAGATAACGCCATCCACCTGTTTAGAAAAGAGAGTATTGACCACAGATACTTCCTTTTCATCATCCTCGTCGCTATTGGCAAGGACGATATTGTATTTGTACATCTCCGCGATATCGTCAATCCCTTTAGCAAGGGTAGAGAAATAAGTATTTGTGATATCTGGAATAACAACTCCAACTGTTGTAGTTTTCTTACTTGCTAGACCACGAGCTACTGCATTAGGGCGGTAGTCAAGGCGATCAATGACCTCTAGAACTTTCTTACGGGTGTTTTCTTTGACATTCTTATTGCCATTGACAACACGACTGACAGTCGCCATTGATACTCCCGCTTCTCGGGCAACGTCATAAATTGTTACTGTATCATCTGTGTTCATTCCGTTTCCTTTCTACTTTGAAAATTTTGTTTTCATGATTCCACTGTTCTCATTTTACCACTAATTGTAAGCATTTTCAAGCATTTGATGAAGATTCGTTGAAAAAATTTCAAAATCATTCTCATATTTTTAAAGGTAGTTGACTTTTCTTGATTTTTCTAGCAGTTTGCAGTATGATAATAAAAAAATCAATTAGGAGATAGGGATGGCTTTTACAGATTCTCATAGACGATGTGCCAGTTTCGGTGTGGTGACCAATTTACCTGACGATGTTATCGATTCAATCTGGTATATAATCGATCATTTTTTAAAGCATGTTTTTGAGCTAGAAGATGAATTGGAATTTCGACTTTTGAATCATGAAGGCTCCATCACTTTTCGTTTTTCTAGTCAACATCTACCAACAACGATTGACTTCGACTTCAATCATCCCTTTGACCCACTCTATCCACCTAAAGTTCTGGTCATGGATATGGACGGAAAGGAAACCATTCTCCTACCAGAAGAAAATGACCTATTTTAAAAACTCTAGTCTCCTCTATCTACTTAGGAAACTAGAGTTTTCTTTTTGCTAATAAATGGAACGACTGACTACTATACCACTGGGTTTGGTGTATTCTAAGTCAAGATAATCCTGATAAGTTCCTGGGACAATAAATCCTTGGGGGCTGAGAATGTCTGTTCCAGCTTTACCCACGATAGAGTCAGCCAATAAGACACAATTTGTACTGAGAACAAAATAGGTCTTAAACTTGGACGAACTGAACTTATAAAGAGCGGCATCAGCCTCGTGTTTCAGCTGATAAGAGTAGGTATGCTTGATCTCCCCTTCTCTTCTTTTCATGAGTTGAGAACTTGGTTCCCAAGGAATTAAGAGTCCTTCAATTTCTCTCAGTTGTTCTTCTATAGCTTTTTTCTGTTGCTCAGACAAGCTTAAGCCGTAGGCGAATAGAGTTTTCTGACTTTCTCTCTTACAGAGTTCGATGTATTTCTCTTTATTAGCCTTAAACAAAACTCCATCCCCAATCATCCCAAATAAACGCTCCGAGTGCGGATCATAAGAACCATAGGAAATAACCTGACCTTGATAGCAGATATCCACATGCCCCATGGCTAAAAAGAAAGAGGATTCTGAAGCATGGATAAAAATTTCCATATCAACTGTCTGGTCATTTTTTCTCTCTGAATGTACTTCGCTTTCTTCCGTCTGATGAGTAGATAACATTTCATTCCATCGTCGTAAAGTGCTGATTGGAATCAAAGCTGTCATGAATATAGGCAGTGTCATTCTCATTCTGCGCTTCAGCTTGGGATTACTTCTCCCTTTTTCAAAATAGAAACCATCCCTGACACTACTCGCCCCCAACATGATTAAGTAAAAACCTAACAGGAGCAACTCAAAATTTG
This sequence comes from Streptococcus sp. SK140, assembly GCF_000259525.1. Lineage (NCBI taxonomy): Bacteria > Bacillati > Bacillota > Bacilli > Lactobacillales > Streptococcaceae > Streptococcus > Streptococcus sp. SK140. Next base: position 2,675 of record NZ_AJML01000032.1, read on the forward strand.
TCGCATCATGAAAAGGGGAGATACTATAGAGACCAAAACCCATCATCCACATTGCATCAAATAAGTAATTGACTCTCGGATGGATATGATTATTTCGGTAAATCAACCAAGTAATCAGACTGATCAGACCTGTAAACAGTTGATAACCTCCGATAATCATCACAAGGAGATAGAGAGCTATCCCTTGCAGGATGACTGAATCAAATAGGATGACTGCAAGAAAGAGCTTGGCTATGGTTACAAAAATATTTTCTCTACGGGATTTCTCCTGAAACCATCGTATCAACAAATGCCAAACAGCCGACAAGGAAAAGTAGGCCATCAAGAGTTGATAACCAAGTCTCGGTACAATTTGCCCAAAACAAATCAAGAGAAAACCTAGGACAATAGCTAGCGCTCCCTCCCCTAGACTTCTCCATTTACTATAAGTTTCGGAAAACTTAGGCATTTTCTTTCTCCAATTGACGATACAAGTGCCGAATCGGTTGTTTCAGTGTTGGATGAATAAAATGCGGAGCTATTTCCTGTAAAGACTCTAAAACAAAGAAGCGCTCAGCAATATAAGGATGAGGCAAGATGAGGTCGTCTGTATAGATGATCTGGTCCTCTACAAAAAGCAAATCCAGGTCAATCAAACGAGGTCCCCAATGAACCTCTCTGATCCGTCCCATTTCTGATTCAATCGCTAACAAGGTTTCTAACAAGACTGGAGCTGGCAACCAGGTTTCCACTTCAATGACTTGATTGGCAAAGCTATCCTGCTCCACACCACCCCAAGGTTCGGTCCTAATCACACTAGACTCTTTGAGAATGTGGATGCCACGAGCTTGCATTTTGTCAATCGCTTGCTGGAGATTAGCCGTCTTATCCCCCATATTACTTCCTAAAGCGATAAAGGCACGCTGTTTGCGACGGTGGATGGTTACTGAACAAGTATCCAGCGGAAGATGGATAGGTGCCCAAGGTTTTTTTAGTTCTAGCTCAATCTCTTGAACGAGAGGGTAGGTTTCAAAAGTACGCTCTACTAGTTTGTAGGCTACTGTTTCAATCAGGTCTTCGCTTTCTTCCTGAAACCAAGTCGTCCATTGCTGGCAAAGTTCTCCGTAATGGACAGAAGCAGTTAAATCCAAGTCTGTCGCAGCCTTGGTCATATCATAGGATAGGGTGGCTGAAACGACAAACTTCTGCCCCAGTTCCTTCTCACTAGGAAAGAGTCCATGAAAGGCGAAAATTTCTAGGTCTTTAATTCGCAGTTGATCCATAACTAGTCCTTTCTAGAAAAATCCGCTTGACGCGGATTTTTTATAGTCCCATCAGACGATAAGCCTGATCCCGAAGATCCTTATCTGTCTCAAATAGACCACGAGCTACTGTAGTCAAGGTCGCAGTTCCTGGTTTTCGAACACCACGCATACTCATACACATATGCTCTGCTTCAATGACAACAAAAGCTCCCTTAGCACCCAAATACTCCATCAAGGCATCAGCAACTTCGATATTCAAACGCTCTTGAATCTGTGGCTTTTTAGAGTAAACTTCCACAGTACGAGCTAACTTTGATAAGCCTGCTACACGCCCATCTGGGATATAGGCAATGTGGGCACGACCATAAAATGGCAAGAAGTGGTGCTCACACATAGTATGGAAAAAGATATCCTTTTCCACTACCATATTGTCATCGATAATCTCAAAGGATTTTGACAGGTGCTCTTCAGCAGTTTGCCCAAGACCTGAAAAAATCTCTTGGTACATACGAGCGACACGGGCTGGTGTTTCCTGCAAGCCTTCGCGATTTGCATCCTCACCAACTGCCTCGATAATCATTTTTACAGCTTCTTCAATCTTTTGTGTATCCATTCTAATTTTTCCCCTCCATTAGGTAGGCTCTCACTTGGGCTAAAAAGTATAATGAGCCCGTGATAATCCTAACTGTTTTTTTCTCTTCATTTTCTGATAATTTTTGGTCTAGAAATTCTTGCCAATCTTGGTAGTTGAGATTTCTAGAATCAGCCATCTCTTTCAAGACTTTTTCATCCATCGCCCGACTATCCTCAAAATGAGTTAGCGTAATCTTAGTATCGGGCAAGGTTTCTAGCAAGTCCAACATATCCTCCAAGGCCTTGGTTTTGATACAAGTAAAGAGTATTTCCTTGTGATAATCAGCAAAGCGTTCTTGCAATGTTTCTAGTAAAGCCTTGATTGCATGGGGATTGTGGGCCCCATCTAGCAACTCTAATGGTTCTCTAGACACGATTTCCAATCGCCCTGGCCATCTTGTTTCTTCCAAAGCTTGAGCCGCTAAAGCATTATCTGGCAATTCTCGACCAGTCGCTTGGCAATAGCTATCTAACAAGGCCAGCGCCATCCCAGCGTTCTCAATCTGGTGCAAACCCAGCAATCCTGTTTGGAAACGACCTTGTCTAATAGAACTTGTATAGTCAAAGACTTCTCCAGTGACAACACTCTCATGATGGCTTACCTGATAATCTCTTCCATAAACAATTCTGGTAGCCTGTTTCGCTTTTGCAATCTTGTCTATCACAGCCAAGGCTTCTGCGGCAATGTGACCAGTCACTAGAGGAACTCCTTGTTTGATAATTCCTGCTTTCTGCTCTGCGATGGCTTCTAGACTGTCACCCAGTAGGGCTACATGATCCAATCCTATGGTCGTGATACCTGTTAGGATGGGTTGACAGACATTAGTGCTATCCAAAAGTCCGCCCATACCAACTTCCATAATCGCCACATCGACTTGTTCAGAAGCAAAATAGTCATAGGCTATAGCAGTGATAATCTCGAATTCTGTCGTTCCTTGTAAGGCTTGAGCATGCTCCCCTTCAAGTAGTAAACGATAATCCGCCATCAAGGACTCTAATCTTGCTTCTGGAATAGATTCCCCATTAATAGCAATCTGATCGGTATAATGAATCAGATAGGGAGAGCTAAAGACACCAACTCTTAGTCCCATCTTTTCCAACATATTCTTCAAAAAGGCTATAGTAGAGCCCTTGCCATTGGTTCCACCGATGTGGATAACCTTAAGCTTAAGATGGGGATTGCCTCGTAGGGCTAATAGCTTCATCATTCTCTCCAAACCAAAGTGCGGTTGGTCTGTCCGATAGTTAGCTATCCACTGATTGGTTTCGTTTTTATTCATCTTACTTATATTGTTTCAAATCTAAATTTTCCGCATGATCTGCCAGACGAATAGCAGACGCAATTTCGACTGCCATCTTGTGGCTGGCTACATCGTGCACGCGCACCACTTCCACACCTTGTCTAGCAGCAATACTGGTCACATGAGCCGAAGCCGTATCACGATTGCGGAAGCCAGCTTCAGTATCTGGATTGACTTCAAATCCATTTTCTTCAAGGATATTAATGACAAAGCGCTTGCGAGAGACTCCTAAAAAGATAGGATAGCCCATTTCGTGAAGCTTATCAAGGTCACGTAGGAGGATGAGATTTTCCTTTTTGGTCAAACCAAAGCCAATTCCTGGATCCAGCATGATGTTTTCTTTCGAAATCCCTGCTTTTTCCGTTCTTACTAGAGCACGATCAAAGAAAGCTGTCATCAATTCTTCAACTGATAGTTGTTCAAATTCAGCCAAGTCTTCCTTTGTAAAAGTCTCTCCAAATCCAAAATGAGGGAAGATAAGTGAACTAGGGTGCTGAGGACGTGCCATGACTGGATTAAACATGATGACTACTTGAGCTCCAGCCCTGGCAACCACCTCTACCATCTTCTCATCCCCCATAAGGCCTGTGATGTCATTGACTATATTGGCACCAGCATTTAAAGCTGCTTCTGCCACTTGACTCTTCCAAGTATCGACCGAAATCAGAACATCACTTTCTTGACGAATAGCCTGAATGACTGGAACCACACGCTGGATTTCCTCTTCAATCTCAACATAGCTACTTCCAGGTCGAGTAGATTCTCCACCGATATCTAAGATAGTGGCACCTTCAGCTATCAATTTTCTAGCTTGTTTTAAGGCTTCTTCAATAGCAAAAAATTGGCCCCCGTCAGAAAAAGAATCTGGGGTAACATTGATAATTCCGCAAATAGCTGTTTTTGTTAGATTTTCTCTTTTCTCCACGCTAGTCTCTCAATTTTCATTTAGATTGGTATTCCTCTATTTTACTGTTTTTTTTGGATTCTGTCCAATTATCCCTCAGTACTCTTTAACTTTAAAAGAGCGCAAAAAAAGGAGAACCTGAGTCCTCCTTTTCTATATTCTTATTTTTCAGTCAATGCTGCAAGTCCTGGAAGAACTTTACCTTCAAGAAGTTCCATTGAAGCTCCACCACCAGTAGAGATCCATGAGAACTTGTCTGCACGTCCAAGGTTGATCGCTGCGGCAGCTGAGTCACCACCACCGATGATTGATTTAACGCCTGGTTGTTTCACGATAGCGTCCATCACACCGATTGTACCAGCTTGGAAGTCAGGGTTTTCAAATACACCCATAGGTCCGTTCCATACAACTGTTTTCGCACCAGTCAATGCTTCATCAAATTTAGCGATAGATTTTGGACCGATATCCAAACCAAGGAATCCTGGGTCTACTGCTTCACCTTCAGTGTCTTTCACTTCAGTGTAGTCAGCAAATGCATTAGCTTCTTTTGAGTCAACTGGCAAGATCAATTTGCCGTTTGCTTTTTCAAGAAGAGCTTTCGCAACATCCAATTTATCTTCTTCAACAAGTGAGTTACCGATTTCGATACCTTGTGCTTTGTAGAATGTGTAAGTCATACCACCACCGATAAGAACTTTATCAGCTTTTTCAAGCAAGTTTTCGATAACACCGATCTTATCTGAAACTTTTGAACCACCAAGGATAGCCACGAATGGACGTTCTGGAGCTTCAACAGCTTCTTGGATGTAAGCAATTTCGTTTTCAAGAAGGAATCCAGCAACTGCTTTTTCAACGTTTGCTGAGATACCAACGTTAGATGCGTGTGCACGGTGAGCTGTACCGAATGCATCGTTTACGAAGATACCATCTCCAAGTGATGCCCAGTATTTACCAAGTTCAGGATCGTTTTTAGATTCTTTCTTACCGTCAACATCTTCAAAACGAGTGTTTTCAACCAAAAGAACTTGTCCATCTTCAAGAGCGTTGATAGCTGCTTCCAATTCAGCACCACGAGTTACACCTGGAAGGAATGTAACTTCTTGACCCAATTTAGCAGCCAAGTCAGCAGCTACAGGAGCAAGTGATTTACCAGCTTTGTCTGCTTCTTCTTTTACACGTCCAAGGTGAGAGAAAAGAATCGCACGTCCACCTTGTTCAAGAATGTACTTGATAGTTGGAAGAGCTGCAGTGATACGGTTGTCATTAGTAATCACGCCATCTTTTACAGGTACGTTGAAGTCAACACGAACGAGAACTTTTTTCCCTTTCAACTCAACGTCTTTAACAGTCAATTTTGCCATTTGGAAAGACTCCTTAATTTTTTTTACGTGTTAATTATATCACAAAATCAATAAAAGAGATAGCAAAACCTTAAACTTTTATCCACAACAATTTTTCTCGATTAATTAAGGACAGTGCATGTAACTACGACAGAATACTCTACCATTTTTATTCTCCTCCCCTATACAAAAAGATTTGACACTTAAAAGTCAAATCTTTTTATTATATGAAGTCAGTGTTAGATAGACTCTCTATCTTAATCTTCTTTTTTCTTTTGAGCTAGCAAGCCAAAGCCACCTAAAACTCCGACCAAGCCAAGGGCTAGGAGGTTTGCATCTACTTCTGCACTTGTATTTGGAAGTTGTTTTCCTTCAATCTTTTCAGCTTGTACTTGTACTTCTGCTTTTGCTGGTTCTTGCTTCGCTGCTTGGCTTACTTGAACTGGCGCAACGGATGTTTCAGTCTTAGGCTCTGTTTTTGAAGTTTCCTGCTTAGTATCTTGAGTCACTAGAGCAGGTGTAACTGGTCTGTCACCTGGTACTTTAACTACTTTTGTACCGACTTCAACAATTTCAGTTACGGCTTCCTTGAGAACTTCTGTCCCCTTAAGACTACGATGTCCTACAGAATCAATCTCTACAAGGTTTCTACGAAGGCCTGCAACTCCTACTTGAACCAAGCGACGTTCTCCTACTGGGAGGCTAGGATTTACTCGTTCTTCATGTCCATAGGCAAGAACTTCTTCTTCCACAACCAAGCTTGGTTTCTTAACTTCTAAGACTTTTGGACCGTCAAGCGGTTGAGTGCTACTTTCAATCTTAGTACCAACCTCAGTAATCTCTGCCACTGCTTCCTTGACGACTTCTGTCCGAAGAAGAGTACGGTTGCCTTTGGCATCCACTTGAATCAGATGACGGATTTGTCCTTCTGCACCAGCCTGAACAAGACGTCGTTCACCCAACAAGAGGTCTCCTGACGGACGTTCTTGACGCTCGAAGGCTTGAGTTTCTGTCTCAACCACTAATTCAGGTAGTGCTTCAACTGTTGGCGCAGTTTCGCCTTCTTCTAAGCTACCTACATGATGGCTTTCTTTAACAAGGAGTTTTTTATTGAGTTCTTCCTTGAGGTTGGCAAATGCTTCTGGAGTTGGCGTTTGTGAATATAACAAAGCTTCAGCTTCCGTAATCAACTCAGATTGAGGATCTTTTTCAATGACGGATTCGAGCAAGCTTTCCAATTCTTCTCTAGCAGTTTGATAACGTTGATTGCCATCCAATTCAGTACCAGCTTGTTTCAAGTCATTCAAGGCTTGGTTGACTGCTTCTTGACTAGCATCATGATTTTCTAAGATCGCTTTTGCTGCTTCAATCTTCTCAACTAGAGCTGCTTGTTTTGCTGCATCAGCAAATGTATAAGCTATTGTTTCTTTGCGTCCTTGAGCAGATGTGATTTCTTGTTTCAGATATTCGTCGTTAATGGCTGCCTTAGGTGATACTAGAACATCAAATTCGACAGTTTGTCCTTGATAGTGCAACTGAAGTTTTTGACGGCCTGTTTTTTGAGAATCATAGCCTGTAATTTCGACTCCTTGGTCTGTAAAGCTATGTTCTGTCTCAGTTTCATCATCATACAAGACCTTGAAACGTCCTTCTGATAAGTCAAGAGTATCGCCTACAAAGTAATCAATTTTCGGTTGTTTGCTAATATACAAGGCTGCGACTTCTTTTGGACCAGTTTCTTCACCAGTCACTTGAACCTTAAAGCTACCTGCAACTGGAAGTCCAAGATAGGTTACTGTCAACTCTTGTTCGCCATGGTGGTGAGCATCGTAGCCATTAACAGTAACACCTGCATGACTAAGGTTGATGACTTCGTCTGCTTCTTCACCCTCATATTTAACACGGAGAAGACCACCTTTGAGATTCAAGTCCTCACCAACTTGATAAGTTGTCTTTTTAGGTGCCACTTCTAGACTGACAGTCTTAATCTTTCTCTCATCCTGAGGAATCGTTACAGCAAGGGTATTACTGATTTCTTTACCTGGCAATTGTGTACGGTAGTAAAGAAGGCTCGGACGTTTTTCAAAGCTCAATGGATCTGTCGCCAAATCTCCTCCAACTGCTGTATTTAAGGTAGCGATTGGAGTTTGTGAATCTGCCTTGTCATAGACAGTGACGGTAGCTCCAGCAGGAACTTCTGAGAATCCAAGTTGAATCTTATTGTCCGTTAGAACACGCGCCGCCACTTTAGCCATTGGAATATTTTGGCTCTCCGTATCAAGAGCTTCATACATCTTCCAGTTGTAGATACGGATAGCTTTCCATGGTGTTCCATTGTCAGACGTGATGACGTTCAAGCGCCAGTCTTGCGCAGTAATTGGGCTATCAAGGGTGATATCTGAAACATGGGCTTTATTGCCACGAACTGCTTTAGCCAGTTTCCATTCTCCAGCTTCATCCTTGTAGTAGAGGTCGAAATCCTTCGTATTCATCAAGCCGTCATTAACGGATTCTCCACCAGCACCGGCATGGTCCATGACCCATCTAACGACACGGCGTGGTTGTGTCAAACGGATATCAACGCTACCACTCAACTGAGCAGAAGACCATTTGTCAGATAGACTGGTGATCGTACCATTCAACATACCTTCGATACCTTCGCCACCTTCTGTATTAGGGAAGGTACTTCCGATAACAGTCGCTCCTGGAACGATATTTTCTGCTAGTGGTCTTGGAAGACTGGTGTCTTGGACAGTCATTCCCCAGTCAAAGTTTGTAGTTGCTGCTTCAGAACGAAGGCCATTCTTCCCAACTGCGACAACCTTCAACTCTTGACTGGTTCCAGTTGCACTAGCTGAACGGGTAACTTTTGGTAGGTAGATAGTAGTTGCTGATGATCCTGTCAATAGACGCCAAGCATCGCCATCCTTTTCATAAACTTCATAGAAGTCAGCATCTTTGTTACCTGTAAATTGAACAATAGCTTCCGCTTCTTGAGCATTTTTGAGAGATTGTTTTGCTACTTTAAGAGCTGTTGGGGCTTGAGGAGCCTCTTGATTATCTGACACGGTCAACTCACCCAAGTTAAATTGATAATCCTTAAGGGCAGCAGTATTTTCAAAAGTGAGCTTGATGCCATAGATGGTTTTACCTGCCAAGGCACTCAAGTCAAATTCGTCTTTTGTCCAGTCGTCAGATAGAGTCAGTTCCTTACGAGCATTCTCGCCACCATAGGTATAGTTTTTCTGAGTCGCAAATTCTACATAAACCTTGCTTCCCTTACCACCTTTATGAGCAACACGAAGTTTCGTTTTATCTGTTACTTCCAGTTTTGTAGAGTAAAGACGAACATCTTGGTTGGTATTTTCAGCTAAATTACCCGCAAATTTAAGTGAGTTCCCACCATTGTAAGCATCTTCAAAGTCATAGTCAGCTTGGAGTTTAGCTCCTGATGATGTTTGCCACCAACGCCATGTAGGCAAGATACCTGATACAGAACGATAGTTCCATTCAGAATCCTTAGAAACTTTACCGTCTACAAACCACTTTTTACCATGTCCTGTGTTAAAGGATGTTGTAAAGGTACGTCCTACTGCTGGTGTGCGGTCAGCTACGAGGTTGGCAATCCCGTACCAGTCCTTGTCATCTGGTTTTTGACCAGTTGGATCTCCTTGGTAACCTGTGAAGAAGATATTTTCATTCTTATGATAGTCTTCACCTGTTTTCCCAAGACTCGTGATAGTATCTGGGGCAAAAAGTCCAAGTGATAAGCGAAGTTTGCCATTCTCATCAAAAAGAGCATCCCATTTCACTTTTGTCTTGTAAGAACCACCTTGTTGCAATTCCAATCCTGCAAAAACATCGTACTGACTACGCTCTAGCCATTTTGCCATAGCTACAGAATAGTCATTTTTCTCTTTGGTCCAGTTAAAGTTGGCAAAGAAGTGATCTGCAGGAACCTTGTCCCCCTCTTTTTGCATGAATGGATAGTTGTACTCCCCAAGTCCATCCTCATGGTAACGGCCATATTCATAAGTCATGGCATCATACCAAGAATACTTAACTGGATGGTTGACTTGAGCTGCATATTCCTTGGTGTAGAGCATGAAGTCACGCATTTTCTTACCAAGAGGCGTTACGATATCACCCGTAGTTTCTTGGTTGATAAAGTATCCATCAAATCCATAATATTTAGCCAAATCAACTAACTTACGAGCGATAGGGAAAGTTCCATCCTCATCTTGTTGAAGAGCTGCAGCAAATTTTTCTTGGTCTGCAATACTATTAGACCAGTTGAAGAAAAGAGTACCCAATACAGGAACACCATTACGGTGCCCAGCATCAATCACGTCTGGAGTTGGAACGAGGCCTTCCCAGAAGACCATTGAATTCAAGTATTGCCAGTAGTCAAAAGCGTAGGCTTTAAATTCTTCACCACCTACAGAAGCATGGTCTTTAGCCTTAGAGTTGGTATTTGCAAGGGCTTCAACCTTGGCATCCTTATTGGCTTTTTCATTGACAACATGTCCACGATAGCGCTTGGCTAGTTCTACTGAAGATCGGTTAATAGCATCGTCTTCACGGGCACCTGGTTCCCATTTCAACAAATCTTCCCAAGTGTCAAACTTAATTTCTTTTGGTCGAAGACTTTTTTCTTCTTTTTTAGGAACGTCAGAGACTGTTGCTTTTTCTTCTGGCTTATTTTCTGTAGTAGCAGGCGCTTCTTCAGCCTTAGGAGTTTCAGCAGCTGGACTAGTGGCTTCCTTATCACCTGCAGTCAATTGATCCAAGGTTGGCTTTTCTTCTGAAACTGGTTGCTCACTTACCTTGTCTTCTCTTGCTTCTAGCTCTTTCAATACTTCTGGTGCTGGTGTAGTTGCTTCTGCTGGAGTAGTGGTTGACGGTTGCTCTGAAGCTACTGCTGTAGTTGTTCCATTTTCTGGAACGACAGACTCTTCTGCCAAAGCTGGGCCTGCAAATAGAACTGAACCTATCATCAATGAGCAGGCACCCACTGACAATTTTCGAATACTATAGCGACAATGTTTTTCAAAAAATGGATTCTTCATCTTTTTCTCCTTTGACTTTCTCTTGAAAGTAAGCGCTTTATTTTTGAATTAAAAAAGTAGCTGTTCCAAAAATAAACAGAACAGGTCATTTTTATTTTACGATATTTAGAAAAAGAGTCAACACTAGCCCTTCAAGAACTATAAAGAAGTGAAGAATTAATATAAATTAGACAATCATCTGCCATTTTTCGAATTAAAACAACATTTTTCTCAAAAAAGAGCATTTACTACTTGTTAGATTTACTTTTATCCTTTAAAATAGAATGGGAGAAATTCCGCGATTATTTTTCGGAGGAAAAAGAAAATGTCCATTAATTGGCAGGAAATTATTTTTCACTTTTTAGGTGGTCTGGGACTATTTTTATATAGTATCAAGACCATGGGAGACGGTTTGCAACAAGCTGCTGGAGACCGCCTTCGTTATTACATTGATAAGTACACAAGTAATCCCTTCTTAGGGGTCTTAGTGGGGATTGTCGTCACTGCCCTCATCCAGTCGAGTACAGGTGTAACGGTTATTACGGTTGGACTGGTTAGTGCTAGTCTCCTCACCCTTAGACAGGCCATCGGGATTATCATGGGAGCCAATATTGGAACGACCGTAACGTCCTTCATCATCGGTTTCAAACTTGGCGAGTATGCCCTACCCTTGATTTTCCTTGGAACCATGTTCTTATTCTTTACAAAAAACCGTACTGCAAATAATATTGGACGTATCCTTTTTGGTGTGGGTGGTATCTTCTACGCCCTCAACCTCATTAGTGCTGGGATGAGCCCTCTTAAAGACTTGCCTCAGTTTAAGGAATACATGGTTACCTTGGGGCAAAATCCTATCTTGGGAGTTGTGGCTGGTGCTGTCATTACCGTTCTGATTCAGGCATCTTCTGCAACCATCGGGATTCTACAAGGTCTCTATGCAGGTGGATTCCTCGACCTCAAAGGGGCACTACCAGTCCTATTCGGAGATAATATCGGTACAACCTTAACGGTTATTATCGCAGCAGCCGGAGCAAACATATCTGCTAAACGAGTTGCAGCAACACACGTTACCTTTAACGTTTTAGGAACTATCCTCTGCTTAATCTTGTTAGGCCCATTCACTTCGATGATTGAGTACTTCCAAGCTTTACTTCACCTCTCACCTGAGATGACGATTGCCTTCTCACACGGTGCCTTTAACGTAAGTAACACCATTGTACAATTCCCATTCATCGGTGCTCTGGCTTACTTTGTTACTAAGCTAATCCCTGGTGAAGACGAAGTTGTAAAATACGAACCTCTTTACTTGGATGAACAACTCATCAAACAAGCTCCTTCTATCGCCTTAGGAAATGCCAAGAAAGAACTCTTGCACCTAGGAAACTATGCGGTTAAAGCATTTGACCTTTCTTACGACTACATTATCAATTCTAATGAAAAAGTAGCTGAAAAAGGGCACAAAACTGAAGAAGCTATCAACACAATCGACGAGAAATTAACACGTTACCTCATTAGTCTATCTAGTGAAGCATTGAGTCAAAAAGAGAGTGAAGTCTTAACAAATATCCTTGACTCTTCTCGTGACTTGGAACGTATCGGAGACCACGCTGAAGCTTTGATTAATCTTAACGACTACTTGCAACGCAAGAATGTTCAATTCTCTAACTCAGCCCTAGAGGAATTGGAAGAGATTTACCGTCAAACAAGTGAGTTTGTTAAAGATGCTCTCGAAAGTGTAGAAAATAACGACCTCGAGATGGCAGATTCTCTTATCGAACGCCATGAAGCCATCAACAAGATGGAACGCGTCCTTCGTAAGACACACATCAAACGCCTCAACAACGGCGAATGTTCTACCCAAGCTGGTGTCAACTTTATCGACATCATTTCACACTACACTCGCGTGTCAGATCACGCAATGAACCTTGCTGAAAAAGTTTTAGCTGAACAAATTTAATACTCAATGAAAATCAAAGAGCAAACTAGGAAGCTAGCCGCAGGCTGTACTTGAGTACGGCAAGGTGAAGCTGACGTGGTTTGAATTTGATTTTCGAAGAGTATAAGATAAAAAAATGCTTTGATTCGTTCGAATCAAAGCATTTTAAATAACTCTCCAATCATAAAGGAAGAGGCAGCTGCACCCTTGTACCTAGCTTCTTCCTTTTGGATAAAGCTGGCCAGATTGACTAACTCTGGCGCTGGAGTCTTGGGATTCTTGAGTAGTTCAAGTGTGACTAGCCCTGAAAGTCGGACTGCTAGCAATCGCTCATTGGTGCTGGGCAACTGCTTAGCAGTCTCTAGGAGTGCAGCCACTAAATCTTCACTCAAGTTTTGACGGGCATGATTGTAAAGGTCCCGTATCAAGGTTTCTAGGTTTGGTTCTTCCATACCTATCACCTCCATCTTTTCTGTTTAATAGTTTTTAATCAAATCTACAGTAGAGCGATCTAATTTTTTAACCAAGGCTTGTAGGAAAGCTTGAGCTTCTAAGAAGTCATCCATGGCATAAAGTGTTTGGTGAGAGTGGATATAACGAGCGCAGACACCGATCGTTGTAGATGGAACACCACCATTTTTCAAATGAGCTGCTCCTGCATCTGTACCACCTTTTCCACAATAGTATTGGTATTTGATTCCAGCTTCTTCAGCAGTTGTCAAAAGGAAGTCCTTCATGCCTGGGAGAAGCAAGTGACCTGGATCATAGAAACGAATCAAGGTTCCATCACCAATCTTACCTTGACCACCATAAACATCACCAGCTGGTGAACAGTCAACTGCAAGAAATACTTCTGGGTCAAATTTTGTTGTAGATGCATGGGCACCACGAAGTCCAACTTCTTCTTGGACGTTAGCACCAAGATAAAGTTCATTTCCTAGTTTTTGGCCTGACAAGTTTTCAGCCAACTCACTAACCATGAGCACACCGTAACGGTTATCCCATGCTTTTGAAATGATATTTTTTTCATTAGCAGTTAGGATTGCACTACTATCTGGAACAATTGTATCTCCAGGACGGATACCAAAACTTTCAGCCTCAGCCTTATCTGCAAAACCACCGTCAAAAACGATATCTGAAATAGCTGGCATGGTTGGTCCACCTGTGCCACGAGTCAAATGTGGAGGAACTGAACCTGAAATTACTGGAATCTCACGTCCTTCACGTGTAAAGAGTTTAAAGCGTTGGCTGCTGACAACCATAGGGTTCCAACCACCAATGCTGACTACTCGGAAAGTCCCGTCTGGCTTGATTTCACTAACCATAAAACCAACTTCATCCATGTGAGAGGCTACCAAAACACGAGGTGCATTTTCAACTTCTGAGTGCTTCACCCCAAAAATACCACCCAAGCCATCAGTCACAACTTCATCCACGTGAGGTGTTAATTTTTCACGAAGATAAGCGCGAACAGGTGCTTCATGACCTGAGATAGCGGAAAGTTCTGTTACTTCTTTGATTTTAGAAAATAATGTTGTCATTTCTATCCCTTCTTTCTTTCAACCATTTTACCACTTTTTATAGGAGAAAGGTAGTGGAAATCAACATTTTACCAAGTAACTTACTCTTATAACAATAAAAGAATCACAAATGTGATCCTTCTTCTCTTGTATTTCGTTTTAATGAAAAGTAGTCTGGTACTGGATCTTTACCCGTTTCAGACCAAGGATGGCAACGTAATATCCTAGCCAAGCCCATCAAAACTCCCTTGAATCCATGTTTTTCAATAGCCTGAATCATATAGTTTGAACAGCTAGGCTCAAATCTACAAGAAGGTGGAAAGGCTGGCGAGATAAAGCGTTGGTAAAAGCGCACTGGCGCAATTAAGATTTTTTTCATTATTTATTATTTATTACAGCCATGGTGTGTAGTTGGCTGATTTCTTTTTTATTGAGACGACGTGATTCTCCTGGACGAAGTCCTGTCAAGTCTAGATGACCAAAACGAGTTCGAGAGAGTTTATCTACTTGGAGACCAACAGCTTCAAACATTTTTTTGACCTGGTGGTTACGCCCTTCATGAATGGTCAACTGAACAACTGAACGGTTTTTGACTGGATCCACTTTGAGAATCTCGTAAACAGCTGGCTTGGTCTTCTTGCCATCAATTTCTACTCCTCGAGTCAAGGGACGAAGATTTTCTTTGTTGGCAATTCCTTTCACACGCGCAACATAGACCTTGTCAATCTCATTACGAGGGTGAATCATCTCATCAGTAAAGTCCCCATCATTGGTCAAAATCAAAACTCCAGACGTATCCCAGTCCAAACGTCCTACAGGGTAAATACGTTCTTTCACATTGGGCAAAAGGTCGACAACAGTCTTACGCCCCTTGTCATCTGTCACACTGGAAATCACTCCGCGTGGTTTATTGAGCAGATAGTAGACCTTTTCTTCGTTATAGATGGGTTGGCCTTCAACTTCGACCTTGTCGCCTGACTTGATAGTCGTTGCTAGTTCACGAACCACTTGGCCATTGACAGTTACCAAGCCTTGCTTGATCAACTCTTCTGCTTTTCTCCTACTGGCCACACCTGCGTGGGCAATATATTTATTGATTCTCATCTTCTTCTATCCTTTCACCAAATAATTGGCTTTCTTGTGCTTGAATATCAAGCTCATCAATCACGGGCAACTCTTCCAAATGGTTAATGCCCATGTAATCTAGGAAATAATCCGTCGTTACATAGAGATTAGGGCGTCCAAGAACCTCTTTTTTCCCGTCTTCTTTTATCAAGTCAAAGGCTTGCAACTTAGCTAGCGCTCCACTTGAATTAACCCCCCGAATAGCATCGATCTCTATCCGTGTGATAGGCTGCTTGTAAGCAATGATGGACAGGGTTTCAAGGGCAGCTCGAGATAGGCTCTGGTTGATGGGTGCCTTAGAGTATTCTTTCAAAATGGCTGCAAATTGAGGCTTGGTTACCAATCTGTAGGCACCACCTGTCTCAATCAAGACTAAACTGGAATCCCTGTCTTTTTCATACTTGTGGGCTAACTTTTCTAAGCTTTGCTGGATACCAGTCGGTGGAAGCGATAGGAGCTCAGCCAATTGGCGAATCCTAATCCCCTCTTCACCCGCTACAAACAGGAGTGCTTCTATTTCTGCTAAAGTACTCATATTTCCTCTCTATCAAGCTTGACTCTGCTCTACTTGATTTTCCTCATTCTTTTTCAGGAGATAGATATCTCCAAAGCTCTCTTTTTGAATCAAGAGAATTTCTTGGGTTTTAATCAACTCCAAAGTTGCTAAAAAGAGTGTGATGACCTCTTGTAAATCCTTGGTTTCTTTAAACAAATCCTGCAAGCATAATTGCTCACCTTCAACCAAGGCTTCTCGGACGATAACCATCATATCCTCAATCTTATACTCATCTCGTAGAATAGTTGTATGATTTTGCGAGAATTCTTCCTTTTTCTTGGCAAGTAAGTTTGAAAAGGTTAAGAAAAGATCAATCGTCGTCTTATCATGCACAAGTTCAGCATCCTCATAAATCAACTCTGTCGGCGCTTTTGAGTAATATCGAGCTCGTTCTTGATGCTTCACTTCCAACTGCTCTCCCAAAAGTTTAAACTTACGGTATTCTTCGATTTGAGAAAGGAGGTCCTGCTCCAGATCATCCTCTAGGTCCGTCACTTCTGCAACCTTGGGCAAGAGCTTGCGACTTTTGATCAGCATAAGTTGGCTAGCCATGACCATGTATTCGCCTGCGACTTCCAAACGCATGGCTTGTAAGGTCGAGATATAGGCTAGATATTGCTCGATAACCTCTGTAATCGGTACATCATAGATATCCATCTGGTACTTTGAAACCAAGTGTAGGAGCAAGTCCAAAGGCCCTTCAAAATCTTTTAATTTAATATCCATTATCTATATTTTTCTAAGGTCATGACTGTCTTTAATCCTAATTTTTTAGCGATTTCGTACAAGTCAACCTTTTCTTCGATTTGTCTTAATATAAACTGTTCTCTCAATCCTTGAGCAGATAAATCTGAAAAACCTTTTTCCTTTAAAAAAGCTTCCAACTGACGAAAAGCCCATTGACGAGAGTAGGGTTTCCCGGCTTTTTCAAAGAGATAGGTCTGCCCCATCAAGGGCTCTAACTCCGCAAGCAGGTTTGTATGAAGGCTCAAGATTCTTTGTTGAGAAGCTTTATTGACTCTCAACACTTGAAAATCTAGATTCACATCACTTGTTTTTAAGGCTAAAATTTCACTTGGTAAGAGACCCAATTCAACTATCAGTAAGGCCAACAAGCGTCCCTCTGGATAGGTACTTTCTTGCCAGAAAGAACTGAGGTCTAAAAGTTCTGACTGAACTTGCTTTTTCTCAGCCTGTTTCGGCAATTCTAAACGATAAAAGGTGTCAATTTTCCCCTTCTGGTATAAAAAGTAAAGAAATTGATTGCAAGCAGAAACCTTACGCTTTTGGGCACTGATTTTAAACTGAGATAGCTGAGCTTGGTAGATTTTTAAACTTGTCTCAGAGATTCGTTCTCCCACAAGATCTAAAAACTGCTCCAAGTCATACTTATAGGATTGCTTAGAATTTACAGACAAACCTTGTTTTTCTTCTAAAAATGCTGAAATTCCTTCTCTCATTTGCTTCGAATCTCATATTCCTTACTAAAATCATGCAAGAGAGCATTGACAGCCTTAAGGATAGACTTCCGTGTGATAATGCCTTGGAAGATACCATCCTTATCAACGACTGGTAGGAAAGACTCATCCACTAGCTTATGTAAAACATCCGTCAGTGTATAGTCTGGACTGACAACTGCTACGTCCTTCTTGGTCATGTGTACGATATCCGTATCTGACATGGCTTCCTGACTCAAGCCCTGCTCCATCTGGTAGGCCAGAATGTCTCTAAGTCCAATGGTTCCGACAAATTCTTTCTCATCAGTCACTACTGGCACTCTGGTATAGGTCATCTGGCTAAGGAGGAGAGTTGCATGATCTGCATTGTGGGTATCAATGAGCACAGCCAAATTTTCAGCAGGAGTTAAAAAGGTTTCCTCTTGCTCCAGTAAAAACTGTTCAAACTCTTTGGCAATCATCGAGCAAACTCCTTGGATAAGCCTGGATAGACCTCATGGTTACGTGTCAAAAAGTCCACTTTAAAGTAACTATCATCAATCTCTACACGGGCGTAAAGACATTCTCTGATAGTTCCACGTGGTTGACTGATAGAACCAGGATTTAGGAAGAGGGTCTTCCCTTCCATCCAAGCATTTGGAACATGCAAGTGCCCATAAAGACAGATATCTGCATCTTCCTCTTGAGCCCAAAAATCAAGCTTTTGGAAATTAAAGTTAATATCAAATAAGTGCCCATGAGTCTGGATGATCTTAGTTGGACCTAATTGAGTCACTAAACGTTCTGGGTAATCTGAGTAAAAATCCATGTTTCCTCTGACTACCTGGATTCCTTCCCAGAGTGGTGAATCTGGGCGAAGTTCCGAGTCACCATCGTGAAAAATAGCATCGACTTTCCCCAAATAGCGGTTACGGATTTCTTCTACAATCAAGCTATCTCCGTGGGAGTCACTCATTACAATGATGGTTTGCTTTGCCATGATGGAAATACCTCCAAAAGTTTCTTAACGGCTAAGGCACGGTGGGATTGACTATTTTTTTCTTCGAGGGTTAATTCAGCTGATGATTTACCAGTTTCTCCTACTAAGAAGAGCGGATCATAACCAAAACCATTTTCACCCTTAGGTTCAAAGTTAATATAACCTGGCCAGTCAGCTTCGACAACCAAGCTTTCCTTACCTGGGCTAGCTACGACCAGGGTGGTGTGGAATTGTGCCGAACGGTCCTTGAGTTCAAAGACCATAGCCAACTCGTGCAAGAGTTTAGCATTATTTTCTTGGTCAGTAGCCCCTACTCCTGCGAAACGAGCTGACCAGACACCTGGTAATCCACCGAGGACATCAACTTTAAGACCAGAGTCATCAGCTAAAACCATCTTGCCTGTTAATTTAGAGATAGTTTCAGCCTTGAGGCGAGCATTTTCTTCAAAGGTCATACCAGTTTCAGCAACTTCAGGTAGGTCTGGATAATCATTTAGATTTTCTACGTCATAGCCCAGTTTGTCAAAGATCGCACGAAATTCCTTGGTTTTACCCTCGTTACGAGTTGCAATCAACAAGGTTTCTCTGACTTTATTTGTCTCGAAAAAGTCTTGAACATTTACTCCTTCTTTTGGCAATTCGACATGCAGAAGTTGTCCATTTTCAACTAAGAGCAAGGCACCCTGACGTTGAATGACTTCCAAGTTTCGGTCCGCTTCTTGGTTGAGAATATCTACCACAAAAGAGAGTAAGCGATAGGCTGAACCGTATCGTAAAACAGTGACTGAAAGCGGAAATCCTCGCTCCTCATCTCCAAATATTTTGGCGAATTGGAACAGGGGAAAGTTTAACTCATCATCCGTCAAAGTCCGAATGCCGCCAAAAACACTGTAGGAACCTACATACCAGTCCTGGTCGTCCTTGTATTCATAAATTTTATTTGTCATAATGTTACATGCTCCACATGAATCTCTTTTTCCAGCCATTCTGCACCAATCTGGGCAAAACTCTGACTATTTGCTGTTGTGTAAAAACGGTGTTGTAGCGGTCCTGCATCACGGCTACGATTGATTTCAAAATAATTGAGCAAGACTGAGATGTCCCGCACGCACTCGGCTCCACTATCGATGAGTTTTACATCTGGTCCCATCACATTTTGAATGATGGGACGAAGAAGCGGATAATGGGTACAACCCAAAATCAGGCTATCCACCTTTCCAACCAAGGGACGCAGGGTTTCATAAACCACTTTCTTAGTTACACTAGTTGATAAGGCACCAGACTCCACCAAGGGAGCAAACTTAGGGCAAGCCAAGCTTTCCACTTGTAAATCTGGGTCTAGATCATGAATCTTTTGTCGATAAATATCTGATTTTACCGTCATCGGGGTTCCAATCACACCGATCTTCCCACCCTGACTCGCTTTGATAGCTGCTGATGCACCAGGCAAAATCACACCCAGCACCGGAATATCCAACTTAGCTTTAATCTCTTCCCAGACGACTGCCGTTGCTGTATTACAAGCAATGACAATCATCTTAACATCCTTGGTCAAAAGAAAGTTGACCAGCTGCCAAGTATATTCACGAATCTGCTCAGCAGGACGGGGACCATAGGGAGCCCGTGCAGAATCTCCAATATAGACGATTTCTTCATGAGGAAGCTGGCGCATGAGTTCACGCACAACCGTCAAGCCCCCGACACCCGAATCCAAAAAACCAATCGGTCGATTATCCATACAGTCTTCTTTCTAGTATTTTTTCTGATTGATAGTTCATTATCATTACATTTCTTCCTGAAATTTCTGACAGACTGGGTAGCTCCCGACTGTCTCCCTCTTAATCATAATCAAATATCAATAGAATGCAAGGAAAAAGTCTTGTCTCTAAATATCAGTCAAACATAGTGAGAAGTCTGGAACTTTCATCCCAGACTTTTCCTATTTATTTCTTTTTATTGTTAGCAAGGGCTGCTTTTTGTTGGCGAATGATTTGGTGGTAAACTTGTTGTACTTTAGCTTCGCTTGGCTTTTGACCGTTTGCACTTAACAGAGTACGAACTGCTTCTGCGTTCAAACGTGGGTTATCCGCAAATTCTTTTTCGATTTGCTTGCGCACCAAGTACATACCTCCAAGAGCTCCTCCTAGAAAAGCTAAAAGAATCAATACAATTGCTAAAATAAGGTTCATAACATTTCTCCTGTTTCTTTTTGAATCTTCTATATTATACCATAAAGTCCCACGCCTGACTAGTTTGAGTTACGCTTTCATAAGGGTTGGTAATTACTCAGATTATTTTTTATCTCTGATCTTTTTCAATAGAATTAAAAAGAACTAAAATTTGGTAAAATAAAGTCATTTTTCCCGAAAGCCCTTGCAATAGTTTTGTTTATTTGTTATATTAAGATTATCTGAAAAAATCACACATATTTCTGCAAGACTTATTTTTTTAAAAGAGAATGTATGCGCTTACAGATTTAAGAAAGGAGAATTTTGTGGATAAGAGATATTGGGAAAAATCCTGTAAGTATAGCATCCGCAAATTAAGTGTCGGAGCTGCCTCTGTTTTACTTGGAGCTGTGTTTTTAGCAGCACAGGGTGTTGCTGCTGATGGTGTCGATATTACGGAAAGTGAGGCAACAATTACTGAAACCTCTGCTAAACCGGATACGAAGGTAGAGGAAGTTCTTGTTTCTAACACAGAGACTCAGCCTGTAGCTGAATCAGCTGAAAAGCAAACAAAGCCAGAGGCAGAACTACCTCAAACTAGTAGTCAGTCAGAGACAAGTGCTGCTACCGCCCCTGCTGACAATAAGGAGAGTGAGAAACCAGAACTTCCTGTGAACAAGCAAGAACATTACGAATTACATTACAACCAACCAACTGCTCCTTCCTATGATGGATGGGAAAAACAAGCCCTCCCAGTCGGAAATGGGGAAATGGGTGCCAAGGTTTTCGGACTCATCGGTGAAGAAAGAATCCAGTACAACGAAAAAACACTTTGGTCTGGAGGCCCACAGCCAGATAGTCAAGATTACAACGGAGGAAACTACAAGGACCGCTACAAAGTCTTAGCCGAAATTCGTAAGGCCTTAGAAGACGGTGACCGTCAAAAAGCCAAACAACTAGCAGAGAGAAATTTGGTTGGGCCAAACAATGCCCAATACGGTCGCTACCTAGCCTTCGGTGATATCTTCATGGTCTTTAATAACCAAAAGAAGGGCTTGGAAAATGTTACTGACTATCATCGTGGCTTAGATATTTCTGAAGCTATCACAACTACCTCCTATACTCAAGACGGGACAAGTTTCAAACGAGAAACCTTCTCTAGTTATCCAGATGACGTCACTGTTACCCATTTGACTAAAAAGGGAGATAAGACGCTTGATTTTACCCTTTGGAACAGCTTGACTGAAGATTTGATTGCTAATGGAGATTATTCTTGGGAGAATTCTAAATACAAACAAGGAACTGTCAGTGTAGATTCTAATGGTATTTTACTCAAGGGAACTGTCAAAGACAACGGTCTTAAATTTGCCTCTTATCTTGGTATCAAGACAGATGGACAAGTTACTGCTCAAGATGGTTATTTGACAGTTACAGGAGCAAGTTATGCAACACTGCTACTTAGCGCCAAGACTAATTTTGCTCAAAATCCGAAAACCAATTACCGCAAGGATATTGATGTAGAAAAGACTGTCAAATCTATCGTCGAAGCTGCTAAAGCCAAAGACTATGAGACTCTGAAAAATGACCACATCAAGGATTACCAAAGTCTTTTCAATCGTGTTCAACTAAACCTCGGTGGTAGCAAGTCTAATCAAACTACAAAAGAAGCTCTTCAAACCTATAATCCAACAAAAGGACAAAAACTAGAAGAACTCTTCTTCCAATACGGACGTTACCTACTGATCAGTTCTTCTCGTAACCGGACAGATGCCCTCCCTGCAAACTTGCAAGGAGTCTGGAATGCTGTAGATAATCCACCTTGGAACTCAGACTACCACCTCAATGTCAACCTACAGATGAACTATTGGCCTGCCTACATGAGTAATCTCGCAGAAACAGCTAAGCCAATGATTAATTATATTGATGACATGCGTTACTATGGCCGTATCGCTGCCAAGGAATACGCTGGTATCGAATCCAAAGAAGGTCAAGAAAACGGTTGGTTGGTTCATACTCAGGCGACACCATTTGGCTGGACTACTCCTGGCTGGAACTACTATTGGGGTTGGTCTCCAGCTGCCAATGCTTGGATGATGCAAAACGTCTATGACTACTACAAATTCACCAAGGATGAAACTTATCTTAAAGAAAAGATTTATCCAATGCTCAAGGAAACTGCTAAGTTCTGGAATTCCTTCTTGCACTACGACAAGGCTAGTGACCGTTGGGTTTCTTCTCCATCTTACTCGCCAGAACATGGAACTATCACGATTGGGAATACCTTTGACCAATCTCTAGTTTGGCAGCTCTTCCACGACTATATGGAAGCAGCCAATCATCTGAAGGTCGACCAAAACTTGGTGACAGAAGTGAAGGCTAAATTTGATAAGCTCAAACCACTTCACATCAACCAAGACGGCCGTATCAAGGAATGGTACGAAGAAGACAGCCCGCAATTCACTAACGAAGGTATTGAAAACCATCACCGCCACGTTTCTCATTTGGTTGGACTCTTCCCAGGTACTCTATTTGGCAAGGATCAACCTGAATATCTAGAAGCTGCACGTGCAACCCTAAACCACCGTGGAGATGGTGGAACTGGTTGGTCTAAGGCCAATAAAATCAACCTCTGGGCTCGTCTCCTAGATGGAAATCGTGCCCACCGTTTGTTGGCAGAACAGCTCAGATCCTCAACTCTAGAAAACCTCTGGGATACGCATGCTCCTTTCCAAATTGATGGAAACTTTGGTGCAACCAGCGGTATGGCAGAAATGCTCCTTCAGTCTCACACAGGCTACATTGCCCCATTACCAGCCCTTCCAGATGCATGGAAAGACGGGCAAGTCTCAGGCTTAGTTGCTCGTGGTAACTTTGAAGTCAGCATGAAATGGAAAGAGAAAAATCTTGAAACGTTATCTTTCCTTTCTAATGTCGGTGGAGATTTAGTCGTAGACTATCCAAATATCGAATCTAGTATTATCAAGATTAATGGCAAGGAAGTTCAAGCTAGTCGCCTCAAAGATAACCGTATCCAACTTGCGACTCAAAAAGGTGATGTCATTACCTTTGAAAACTTCCCTGGACGAGTGACTCGCTTATCAGCCCTTCGAAAAGATTCCGCCACAGCTGAACTCGACTTTAACACAGTTGAGGGAGCAAGTCATTATGTCATCCGACGAGAAAGCAAGGATGAAAACAGTCAAACTCCTAGCGTTCGTGAGTTTATCACCAACCAAACTCACTTCATCGATCGCTCGATTGATTCTAGCCATGCCTATACTTATACCGTTAAGGCTATGCTAGGGGATCGTACAACACCAGTTTCAGATGTTGCTTCTATCGATGCCTTCAGTGAGTTGATGGATGACCGTGACAAGCGCATCCAGTACGGTTCAGCTTATGGAAACTGGGCTGACTCAGAACTTTTTGGTGGAACAGAGAAATACGCCGATATCTCAAATGGAAATTACTCCGATAAGGATGCGACTGCAACTATTCCATTCAATGGACCAGGTATTGAAATTTACGGTCTCAAGTCATCTCAATTGGGACTTGCCGATGTTAAAATTGATGGCAAATCTGTTGGAGAACTTGACTTCTATACAGCAGGAGCAACTGAAAAGGGTGTATTAATAGGCCGTTACACAAATCTATCTTCAGGTTCTCACCTCATGACCATCACTGTTAAACGCGAACATAAGGGACGAGGAAGTGAACGCTCAAAAATTTCCTTAGATTACTTCAAGGTTTTTCCAGGACAAGGAGCAACTGTTGAGAAAATCGACGACCGTGACCCTCGTATCCAGTATGGTTCCATGTTTAAGGATTGGAGCGATGCAGAACTCTATGCTTCTACAGAAAAATACGCTGACATCAACGCTGATGATAGCCTCGCTTCTGAAGCCACTGCAACCATTCCATTCTCTGGAACAGGTATCCGAATCTATGGATTAAAAACAGCATCGCTAGGCAAGGCACTTGTCACACTGGATGGAAAAGAGATGCCAGCTCTTGATTTCTACACTCCGGGAGCGACTGAAAAAGGTGCATTAATTGGCGAATTTACCAATCTAGCAGATGGCGATCACGTTCTTACTTTGAAAGTAGATCCGAATTCTCCACAAGGGCGAAAGAAAGTTTCTCTCGATTCCTTTGATATCTTAAAAGCTCCGTCCGTGTCACTCGATAGTCCAAGCCTTGACCCTATTAATTCCAAAGATAAAACTGTTACCTTAACCCTACCAACTGGCAATTGGGATGGAGTCGCTGTGACCTTCCCTGGTATCAAAGATCCTCTTCTACTCAGAAAAGTCGATGATGACCATCTTGTCACATCAGGTGAACAAACTGTTCTAACTATTAAGGATAACAAGGTCCAACTAGACATTCCTGAGGCTACAGATCGTAAAGCTGGTAATTCGATAGAAGCTTATGCCATCCAAGATACAACAACTACTAGTCCTGTTGTAACTGTCTTTCCTAAGGACGAAACTGCTCCAGTTGAAGAAAAAATCCTTACAAGCAAAGGGGAGGAGCCTGCTCCAGTAGTAACCATTCCTGAGTACACAGATTCTATTGGTACTGCTGGGGAGCAGGAGGCACCTACTGTGGAAATTCCTGAATACACTGGTCCTATCGGAACAGTTGGGGATCAAGAGGCACCTACTGCGGAAATTCCTGAATATACTGGTCCTATCGGAACAACTGGGGAACAGGAAGCGCCTACTGTGGAGAGACCTGAATATACCAAACCTATCGGAACAGTTGGGGATCAAGAGGCTCCTACTGCGGAAAGACCTGAATATACCAAACCTATTGGAACAACTGGGGAACAGGAGGCTCCTACTGCGGAAAGACCTGAATATACCAAACCTATTGGAACAGGTAGTGGTCAAGCCGCGCCAAGTAACACGGCTCCTGAGTTTAAACTCAAAGTATTGAAAGACAAGACTACAAGAGTTCAAGTTATTAGTGGCACAACTGAACTAGGAGGCGCAAGCTACCTCGACAGTCAAAAAGTTGAAAATAAAGAACTCTTGGGCAAGAAATACGATGCTTACGCTCTTCAACTTAAGGATAAAGATGGACAGCCAGTTCAACCAAAAGGTGCTGTACTCGTTCGACTACCAGTATCCGGTGATATTCAAGAACTGTATCAATTAACTTCAACAAATGAATTAAAACCACAAGAATTCACCATTCGAGATGGTATGATTGAGTTTATTACTTTTGACGTGAGCACCTACGCTATTGTTTACAAGACAGAAGGCTCAACTGTTAAACCTGTACCAGCTCATGCGGAAGAAAGAAACCTAGAAACCACAAAACCATTGGTTGAAAGTAATGAAGCCAATGATCAGGTCTCTACGAATGACAAACAACTCCCAGCCACAGGTGAACAAGCTAGCCCTCTCCTCTTTATGGCAAGTCTCAGCCTAGCCTTATCGGCTACCTTCTTACTAAAAGGTAAGAAAGATTAAACATTGTCCCCCTAGGAATATAGATTTATTCCGCTATAAAAAAGGATGGAAAATCATTCCATCCTTTTTCTATTTCAATAATATACTACAAATCAAATCCTATTCACATCTTTTGCAAATGATTTGGTGGGGTAGATAAGTGGTAGAACAAGCCTTGATGTTCTACCGTTTTTTTATAATCACTACTTCCGTTTTCTTGCGATCAGGTGAATCGGTGTTCCTTCAAAGACAAAGGCCTTGCGGATTTGATTTTCCAAGAAACGTAGGTAAGAGAAGTGCATGAGTTCTTCTTCGTTGACAAAGATGACAAAGGTTGGTGGTTTGGTTGCCACTTGAGTCGCATAGAAGATCTTGAGGCGTTTCCCTTTGTCTGTCGGCGTTGGGTTGATGGCAATAGCATCCATAATCACATCATTCAAGACAGCTGATGGAATACGGGTATTTTGACTCTCGCTGATTTGCTTAATCATCTCAGGTAACTTGTGGAGACGTTGCTTGGTCAAAGCGGATACAAAGATAATCGGTGCGTAAGGCAGGTATTGAAACTGCTCACGGATATCCTCTTCCCAGTTTTTCATGGTGTGGTTATCTTTTTCAAGCGTGTCCCACTTGTTGACCACGATAATCATCCCCTTACCAGCTTCGTGGGCAAATCCAGCGATACGCTTGTCATACTCACGAATACCTTCCTCGGCATTAAGGACCATCAAAACTACATCTGAACGGTCAATAGCACGCATAGCACGCATAACCGAGTATTTCTCAGTATTTTCATAGACTTTACCTGACTTACGCATACCAGCCGTATCAATCATGGTAAACTCTTGGCCGTCCGCATCTGTAAAATGGGTATCAATGGCATCACGAGTGGTACCAGCGACAGGGCTGGCAATGACGCGATCTTCTCCCAAAATGGCATTAATCAAGCTAGATTTTCCAACATTTGGACGACCAATCAAGCTGAATTTAATAACATCTGGATTTTCTTCTTCGACTTCATGCGGGAGATTTTCCACAATAGCATCTAGCACATCCCCTGTCCCGATACCATGAACAGATGAGATTGGTAGCGGTTCCCCCAAACCTAGAGCATAGAAATCATAGATATCATTTCGCATCTCTGGATTGTCAACCTTATTAACGGCTAGGATAACTGGTTTATGAGTTTTATAAAGTTTACGGGCAACATATTCGTCCGCATCTGTAATTCCTTCTTTACCAGACACGACAAAGACGATAACATCTGCTTCTTCCATGGCAATTTCTGCCTGGTGCTTGATTTGTTCCATGAAAGGCGCATCGACATCATCGATCCCTCCAGTATCAATCATACTAAAAGAACGGTTAAGCCACTCACCCGTGGCATAGATACGATCTCGCGTTACACCTTCAACATCTTCTACGATTGAGATGCGCTCTCCCGCGATACGGTTAAATAGGGTTGATTTCCCAACATTGGGACGTCCCACAATGGCAACAGTTGGTAAGACCATGTTTTCTCACTTTCTACAATAACTTCTTCTGCTCAAGATTTTCACGAGTCGAGCTTGGTTCTGGATTGCCGAATTGCTCTGCCAAACGTTGACTCCAAGTTGTAGTCGCACGCGCACCTGCATATTCAGTCTGTACTCGGTCATAAGCTTCGATTGCCTCAGCTGACTGCTCTTGGTATTCTTCCTCAAAGGCAACATTCTCAAGTGGCAATCTTGGTTTTACATCATGCTTTTGATTTGGCACACCTAGTGCAATCCCAAAGACTGGATAGGTATAGTCAGGAAGCTTGAACAATTCTGCTAATTCAACAGACTTGTAACGCACCAAACCGATGATCACTCCTCCGTAGCCTAGGCTTTCTGCCGCAAGCAAGGTATTTTGCCCAGCAAGCGCAGCATCTACTGAAGTGATGAGGAGTCCTTCCACCCCTTGAGGTTGGAATACATCCGTATGGAGACGAGCCCCTTTTTCTGCACGGTTTAGGTCACCGACAAAGAGCAGAAAGGCAGCAGACTGGCGAATCGCTTCTTGAGGAACTAACTCAAATAAGGCATCCTTCTTTTCTTGACTTCTAACTACAATCACAGAATAGGATTGGAAATTTTTCCAAGAAGAAGCCATTTGTCCTGCAGACAAAATGGTATTTAAATCTTCTTGGGGAATCTCTTGCTCCTTAAATCTACGCACTGAAGTATGAGCCTTCATTAATTTGATTGTTTCTGTCATCGACGGTTTTCTCCTTTTAGTTGTGTTTCTTCAGCAAGGTAACGGATACGTTCCATGACACGTCTGGCTTCCCAAGTTTCGTCATTTCCGTTCTTGCCTTTTGCAAAATGTTTTTCCAAATCTTCAAAATTGAAGTTTGAAGTAAAGAAAGTCGGTAAATCTTCCTGCATGCGATACTGAAGAATCACCTGCAAGATTTCATCACGGACCCACGGTGTTGATTGCTCAGCACCGATATCATCCAAAATCAGAACTTCTGCCAGCTTGATTTCATCTACCAAGGTTTTGACAGAGCCATCCCCAATAGCATTTTTGACATCAATGACAAAGCTCGGATAGTGGAGCAGAGTTGTAGATACTCCACGTTTTTCAGATAAATCATGGGCTAGGGCAGCTACCATGAAACTTTTACCCACACCAAAGTCTCCATATAAGTAGAGACCTTTTCGGATAGTTGGATATTGTTCCACAAAGGCTAGGAGCTTTTCAAAAACGGACAAGCGCCCCAAATCATCCAAATCTACTTGAGCTAGGCTAGCTTTTTTAAGACTAGCTGGAAGATTGATTAGCTTGAGACGATTTTTAATCGCCGCTTCTTTTTCTGCCGCGATTAGCTCTGGAGTCTCTTCATAAGAGACATCTGCATAGCCATGGTTCATGACTAGGATAGGCTTGTAGCCACGCGCGATATAGTCTGTATCTCCTCGGAGGAACTTATCTCTCTCAGTGATATATTGGTTAAACTTGGAAATACTACGGTTCAACTCCTCCTGACTGAGAGATTCTTTCTGGATAAAGGCCGCAACATCAGGGTCTTTCACAATTTGCTGGACCAAATCTTGATACTGAAATCGGCTTGGTTGACGCTTGAGTACGTCTCCGACACTTTCCATCTAGTCTCCTCCTTTTTCTAATCGAGCTAACATTTCTTGTTTCTTACGTTCTAGTTCTAAGCGAGTTTCTTCGCTCGTTTCATTCTTATATTCAGGGTTGCTCCATTTAGGCACATTGGTTTTTACTGGGGCAGTCTGATTCTGCTTTTGCGTTTTTGCTTTTTGGCCACGTTCACGAATACGAAGGACAGCCTCCTCGGCACTACGGATATTTTGATAGGCGTAGTCATTAGCCACCTTCATGGCGTATTTTTCATTGATATTGGCTGAATCAACCTTATTAAAGGTCAGGAGCAGGATAACATTGATCACTTCATCCAGCAAGCCCAAGGCTGCCATCTGCTGGAGCAGGTCCCGTTCAGTCTGGGTAATACTTCCCTTGCGAGTCTGCTTGATTTCAGCAAGGAACTGCAAGGCTGTCTTTTTCTTAGCCTCTCGGATAATGGTTGCTTCCTTGGGACTAAAGTCAGAAGTCACAGGCTTTTGCTCTATCTTTTCACGGATGCGTTTGACAGAAATCACTTGCGACACTGCTGTCGCTTTGGCTACTTGATAAGTCTCAAACCAGGTCCACTTCTGCTCGTCTGCTATTGCAAACAAGGCCAAAACATCCGAAGTCTCATCTTGAAAACGAAGACCATCGCGAGCCATAAGCTGACGGAAATGCTCCAAATCAAAATCATCTGCTGCTGGCTGACTGCTAGAGGTTTCTTGACTCACAGACTCAGATAACTGAGGAAAGATTTGACTCAAGGACACCGAGATCGGTTTCCCTTCAACACCTTCCTGTCTCATGGCTGCAACCGCACTATCCCCAATCATTTTTTCTAACAAGGTCCGATAAACTGTATGTTGTAAAAATTCTTGAGTTGATAAGGGAGAATGGAGTAACAAGTTATAGGCCTCCCCCTGCTGATAGAGGGTCACCAATTTCATGGCTGTCAGAGTTTTAAAAGCCTTTAAAAGGGTATCCATCCCAAAATTCAGATGATTGAGCATGGCTGCAAAGAGATGCTCCTTTTGACCACCGTCCCAAAAAGTCACAGCATAAAGATAGAGGCTCAGCGCCTCCTGACCGATAATCGGGAGGTAGCACTGCACCATTGATGAGGTATCTTGCGACACCCGATTATTCTTTACAAAAGAAAAACGGTCATTTGGCTTCATTTATTTTTCCTTTTTCTTTTTAGAGGATTGTGTGATCTGCTGGAGTAGGCTTTCAAGCTCACTCACATCCTTAAAGCTACGGTAAACACTGGCAAAACGTACATAAGTAATCTCATCTAACTCTGCCAACTCTTCCATAACCAAAGAGCCAATAACCTCACTCTGAATTTCATTTTCATTGCGACTACGGAGTTTTTGTTCGATGCGATTGACCACCATGCCAATTTCATCACTGGACACTGGACGTTTCTGGGCTGAACGAATAATCCCGTTAAAGATTTTATCTCTTGAAAATTGTTCCCGTGTACCATCTTTTTTGACCACAACTAGTGTTCTCTCTTCAACACGTTCATAGGTTGTAAAACGATGCTGACACTCTTCACACTCACGTCTTCTTCTGATTGTATTTCCTTCTTCAGCCTGGCGACTATCGATCACACTTGATTTTGTAGCGCCACATTTTGGACAACGCATGCCTTTCCCTCCTTGTCGTTTTCTTTTCATTATACCATTTTTTAAGAGATTCCCAAAATAATTCTCCTTTTGGCTTGACAAGTTTTTTGTTTTGTTGTATTATTGAATTAACACAAAGGTAAATAGAAAGGAGATCGTGATGTCTTGGACATTTGATAACAATAAACCCATTTATTTGCAGATTATGGAGAAAATCAAATTGCAGATTATTTCCCATAAACTCAAGCCCAATCAACAGCTTCCAACCGTTAGAGAATTAGCAAGCGAGGCAGGGGTCAATCCCAACACCATCCAGCGTGCCCTATCGGACTTGGAGAGAGAAGGCTTTGTCTATACCAAGCGAACATCTGGACGCTTTGTCACAGAGGATTTGGACTTGATCCTCCAATCCCGTAAGCAACTGTCAGAAGAACAGCTGCAACAGTTTGTAACAGGCATGGTAGAATTCGGCTATGAAAAAGAAGAACTACCGACTGTTTTGAGAGATTATATTGAAGGAGTTTAAACTATGACCTTGTTAGCATTTGAAAATGTGTCAAAATCCTATGGAGCAAGTCCTGCTCTTACAAATGTTTCCCTTGAAATTCCAGCTGGAAAAATCGTTGGCCTCCTTGGCCCAAACGGTTCTGGAAAGACAACCTTGATTAAACTAATCAACGGCTTGCTACAACCAGAGGAAGGGCGTATCCTTATCAACGGTATGGAACCAAGCCCAGCAACTAAAGCGATTGTTTCTTATCTCCCTGATACGACCTACCTCAACGAGCAGATGAAGGTCAAGGAAGCTCTCACTTATTTCAAGACCTTCTACCAAGATTTCAATCTGGAACGTGCTCAAGGTCTCCTTCGTGACCTTGGCATTGATGAAAATAGCCGTTTCAAGAAACTCTCAAAAGGAAACAAAGAAAAGGTTCAGTTGATCCTTGTCATGAGTCGTGATGCTCGTCTATACGTTCTTGATGAACCAATCGGTGGTGTCGACCCAGCAGCTCGTGACTATATCTTGAACACCATCATCAACAACTACTCTCCAACTTCAACTGTCTTGATTTCAACCCACTTGATTTCAGATATCGAACCAATCTTGGATGAGATTATCTTCCTAAAGGATGGAAAAGTCGTCCGTCAAGGAAATGTTGATGATATTCGCTATGAGTCTGGAGAGTCTATCGACCAACTCTTCCGCCACGAATTCAAAGCCTAGTTAAAGGAGATTATTATGTTTTGGAATTTAGTTCGTTATGAATTTAAAAATGTTAACAAATGGTATTTAGCCCTCTATGGTGCTGTGTTGGCTCTTTCTGCCCTTATCGGGGTTCAAGCTAGTTCCCTAAAATCCATTGATACACCTGATCAACAAATGATTATGTTAGTTTTTCTGGCTCTAGTTTTTGGTGGACTAATCATTACCTTAAGTATTTCAACCTTGATTTTGATCATCCGTCGCTTCAAGGGTAGTGTCTACGATCGTCAAGGATACCTAACTCTCACACTCCCCGTATCTGAGCACCAAATCATTTTATCCAAACTTTTGGGTGCTTTCATCTGGTCTCTGGCGAGCTCATTAGTCTTTATCTTGAGTATTTATATCATTTTAGTTCTGACTGGTGCAAACTTCCTTGATATCTTTTCTCTCGAATACCTCTTTAAATTTTACATGGATAGTTTCTGGCTTTCTGTGATTTCATTCATCCTTAGCACTGTAGCAAGCATCCTTTGCATCTACTTGTCTATTTCAATTGGACAGCTCTTTAATGAATACCGTACAGCCCTCGCTGTCTTAGCCTATATTGTTATCCACATAGTCCTTGGATTTGTCGACATGTTTAGTCCAAGCTTGAATTATAGCATGATGATGTCCGCTGAAATCTTTAAAGACCTAATCCTCAGCGCAGCCTTCTATCTCGGAACCTACTATATCTTGAAGAATAAAGTTAATTTGCAATAAAAAATGCCCAGCTACTAGAGCTGGGTTTTTGCGTTAACTTAAAATCAAATTAGCTACAATAGGACTCACAAATACATAGAGAATACCCGTAACACCGATGGCTAGTCCTCCCATAGCACCTGCAACTGGTCCATAGCGAAAGGCCGTTCCAGTTCCAACGGCGTGACCTGTTCCACCCAGGGCTAATCCAGCAGCTACTGGATCGTCTATTTTTAGCCATTTTAGAAGTGTTGGTCCGATTACACTGGTCAAAATACCAGTCGCTACGACAACTACTAGGGTCACTGTAGTCAAGCCTTGCAACTTTTCTGTAATTCCTACTGCCATAGCGGTCGTTACTGACTTAGGAAAGAGGGAAATAGCTAGGAAAAAGTCCATGCCAAAGATTTTTGCGACTAGAGCGGTAAAAGTGGTATTGACGATGACAGCTAGAAAGCTACCCAGCAAAATACTCCTAACATGATGCTTCATCAAGTGGAAACTCTTATAGAGTGGAATTCCTAGAGCCACTGTTGAAGGAACAATCAAGTTATTAAGATAAACCCCACCTTGGTAGTAATCTTGGTAGGAAATGCCAGTTACCTTTAGAAAGATAATTATAAAAATAGCTGATAGCAACAAGGGAGTCGTTAAGGGATGAGGATAGCGTCTGAAAATCATCATTCCCCCAAGATAGGCTAAGATTGACAAAGCAATCCCAAATAGGGGATTGGATACAAATTCGCTCATTTAGCACCTCTTTCTTCGTAGTCACCTTCATAGCGTTTTTTGATAAATTGAACCACAAGCGCAATCAAGATGATATTAATCACTGCTGCAAAAAAGACAATCAAGACAATCGGCAGAAGATAGGGAGCAATCACATCAAATTTTTCCATAATTCCAACCGCAGGAGGTAGAAAGAGAATAGTCATGTTGGCTAGGAGAAAATTTCCAACCATGTTGACATGGCGAATGCGCAGCCACTTGAACTGCAAGGCTAGAAACAGAATAATCAAGCCGATGATACTTCCTGGTATGGGCAAATGAAAAAAACTGGAGATTCCTTCACCGATTAAAGAAATCACAAAGAGAATCATTAATTGAACATATAATTTCATCCTAAACTCCACGAAATAGACTTCTTGCATACCAGTTTACTCTTTTTTCGGAAAATTTCAAGGAAATGCACAAGAGTTGATGAAAATTAGAGAAGAAAGGGGATACAGGCAATTGAAGACTAGCATAAACAGGCGTGATATAGGATGAAAGATTTTAGCGTCCTTCTTGCCAGCATCCTTGAAAAGTAGTATAATTATTGCATGCGCAATCATCTTGTGATGCAGAGATTGTCCGTGAATGGACTTTCTTCTATTTATGACTCTAAAAAGAAAGGAGATACTATGACCTATTTAGAAAAATGGTTTGACTTCAATCGTCGGCAGAAAGAAATTGAAAGTCTCTTAGAAGAGACCATTGCCCAGCAGAGTGAACAAAGTCTGACCTTGAAAGAGTTTTACCTGCTCTACTATCTGGACTTGGCCCAAGAAAAATCTCTACGACAGATTGATTTGCCTGATAAACTTCATCTGAGCCCGAGCGCTGTTTCTCGGATGGTGGCTCGTTTGGAGGCTAAAAATTGCGGTCTACTTAGTCGCAGATGTTGCGATCAAGATCGACGCTCTAGCTTTATCTGCCTAACAAGTGATGGGCAAAAGACCCTGGCCTCACTACAAAAGGCTGTCGAAGAAAGCTTGGAAACTGGTTTGGATTTCTTGATTTAAGATGATTTTTTTAAAAAAACTTGCGTGCGCAAGCAATTTTCTTGACATTCCTTTTTCCAAGGAGTAAAATGAAGATATAATTTAGCAAAGGAGAATCCTATGATTGAAATCACTTATCTTGATGCCAGCAAGCAAGAGAGAACCATGACCTTCGAGTCATACGAAGAATTTGAACGTTCTCAACAGGCCTGCCTGATTGGTGTCGCAGACTACTACCCTGTCCAAAAAGTAACCTACAAGGGGCATGATTTGGACTACCATGGGACTTATGGAGATGTCTTCTTCTATCTCATGAAACAAGATTTAAGCCAATATAATTAAAAAGGAGAAATACTATGGCAAAAGCAATTACAGATGCAACATTCGAACAAGAAACTAAAGACGGATTGGTCTTGGTAGACTTCTGGGCAACTTGGTGTGGCCCATGTCGTATGCAAGGTCCAATCTTAGACAAATTGTCTGAAGAACTTTCAGAAGATGTCTTGAAGATTGTTAAAATGGACGTTGATGAAAATCCAAATACAGCTCGTTCATTTGGTATCATGTCTATCCCTACTCTTCTTTTCAAAAAAGATGGACAAGTGGTGAAGCAAGTTGCTGGTGTTCACACTGCAGAACAAATCAAAGCTATCGTTGCTGAATTAAGCTAATCAAAGGAGAGACCAAGTGCATTCATTTGGTTTCTTTTTTCTTGCCCTTTGCCATTTTTCAAAAAATATGCTAAACTGTAACTAGAATATCACGATGTTTGGGACATGCCATCGCTAAAAAAAACCTATACTTGGTATTTTTTAGCTCCCTCTAGGGAGCTTTTTGCGTGCTCTGAACATTTCCCATTTTGGAAGGAGTACTATGAAACGTCAATCAGCCTTGGTCGTCTTTAGTGGTGGTCAAGATTCAACAACCTGCCTTTTCTGGGCCAAGCAACACTATGAAAAGGTCGAAGCCGTTACCTTTGCCTATGGCCAACGTCACCATCTCGAAATTCAAGTGGCTAAAGAAATCGCTGAGGAACAAGGAATTCGTCATCATATCCTAGATATGTCTCTGCTAGGACAAATTACTGAAAACGCCTTGACTTCCGATCTAGAAATTGAGCAAAAAGAAGGAGAGGTGCCTAATACCTTCGTTGACGGTCGCAATCACCTCTTTCTGTCCTTTGCTGCAGTCCTTGCCAAGCAGCGTGGAATTACGGATATTGTGACAGGAGTATGTGAAACAGACTTCTCAGGTTATCCTGACTGTCGGGATGTCTTTGTCAAATCACTCAATGTCACGCTCAACCTTGCCATGGATTACGACTTTGTGATCCAAACACCTCTCATGTGGCTAGACAAGGCTGAAACTTGGGAATTAGCCGACCAACTCGGTGCCTTTGACTATGTTCGTGAAAAGACCTTGACCTGCTACAATGGGATTATTGGTACTGGTTGTGGAGATTGTCCTGCCTGCCATCTACGCCAACATGGTTTAGAGGTTTATCTCTCTCAGAAAGGAGAGGCCTGATGTTTTTTGCCCCCAAAGAAATCAAACAAGAAACTGGGGAGTCCCTTGTCTACAATCCTCACAGAACCTTAGTCTCAAAAGAATTTACCTTTGATGCTGCCCACCACCTCTTTCACTATGAGGGGAAATGCAAATCCCTGCACGGCCATACCTATCATCTGCAAATCGCTGTCAGTGGATTTTTAGATGAACGTGGAATGACCTACGATTTTGGGGATATCAAACAAATCTACAAGGACTACTTAGAACCCCACTTGGATCATCGCTATCTCAATGAAACCCTGCCCTACATGAATACGACTGCTGAGAATATGGTTTACTGGATTTTCCAAACCATGAACCAAGAGTTGCCAGAGGAGCGCGGTCTTCGCTTGGAATATGTTCGCCTCTATGAAACTCCGACTGCCTTTGCGGAGTTTAGACGGGAGTGGTTAGATGACTAGGGAACGTGTACTTAAATTACCAGTTCTAGAAATTTTTGGCCCAACATTTCAAGGTGAAGGTCGTGCTATCGGCCAGAAAACCATGTTTGTCCGCACTGCTGGTTGCGACTACCACTGCGACTGGTGCGATTCTGCCTTTACATGGGATGGCTCTGAAAAACCAACTCGCATGACGGCTGACGAAGTAATCGCTGAGTTAGATAAGCTAGGAAGCTACGACTATGTAACCCTATCTGGTGGAAATCCTGCTATCCTAGCAGCCAACATGGCCGAACTCGTCACCAAGCTCAAGGAACGTGGTGTTACTCTGGCTGTTGAAACCCAAGGCTCCCGCTGGCAACATTGGTTGAAAAACATCGACCAGGTCACCTTGAGTCCCAAACCTCCTTCATCCAAGATGGAAGTCAACTTTGAAACCTTGGACTTTATCGTTTCTCAACTAGACCCAGACAAGGTCACCTTTAAAATCCCTGTCTTTGATGATGCAGACCTAGCCTTTGCCAAAGGCATTCAAGAACGCTACCAACCAGATGTCCTCTTCTTATCGGCGGGAAATCCTGAGCCCAAGGCTACAGGCAATATTGTCCAAGACCAACTAGACCGCCTCAAAGAACTCTGGGAACTCGTCGCTGCTGACGATAGCTGGGGCAATGTTCGCGTCCTTCCACAACTCCATACCCTCCTCTACGATAACCAACGTGGTGTTTAAGATTAGAAAGAAAAAATCATGTCACAACAAGAAGAAATGAAAAACCTAAGCCTACTGGGCAATAAAGAAACTACCTACATCTTTGACTATCAACCAGAAGTCCTCGAATCCTTTGACAATCGTCATGTAGAAAATGACTATTTCATCAAATTCAACTGCCCTGAATTTACCTCACTGTGCCCAATCACTGCGCAGCCAGACTTTGCAACGATTTATATTTCCTACATTCCTGACAAGCTCTGTGTCGAGTCAAAATCCCTTAAACTCTACCTCTTTAGTTACCGAAATCATGGGGATTTTCACGAAAACTGTATCAACACCATCGGAAAAGACTTGGTCAACTTGCTAGACCCTCGCTATTTAGAGGTGTGGGGGAAATTTACACCTCGCGGTGGTATTTCAATTGACCCTTACTACAACTACGGTAGACCTGGAACCAAGTATGAAGGCTTGGCAGAACAACGCCTCTTCCAACATGACCTCTATCCAGAGAAAATTGACAACCGCTAAACAGATATAAAAAAGCCCTGTTCCTCATCATGAGGAGCAAGGCTTTTTGAGTTTCAATTATTCTTCAGTTCCAAGGAAGTTTTTAGCAACAAGAGCTGCAAGAACTCCACCAACGATTGGTGCAAGGATGAAAATCCAAACTTGTTGAAGAGCTGCGCCACCTACCAAGACAGCAGGAGCCAAACTACGAGCAGGGTTTACTGAAAGTCCAGTGATGTTCAAGCCAGCTAGAATCAAAGCTGTCAATGACAAACCAATCACCAAACCAGCGATTGCGCCATTACCTTTGCTTGCTGATGTTACAGTCATGATGACCAAAACAAACAAGAAAGTTGCGATTGTTTCAAACAAGAAACCACCATAGACAGTTACGCCGTTTGCCAAGACATTTTCACCAAGACTTGCAATTGACATACCTGAATTTGCCAAGAGGAACAATACAGATCCAGATGCGAGGAAAGCACCAACCACTTGACCAAGGATGTAGTTTACAAGCTCTGAAGATGACAAACGTTTGTTTACAAACATAGCGATAGAAACAGCTGGGTTCAAGTGAGCACCTGAAACAGTTCCGATTGAGAAGGCTGCGACTACGATTGCCAAACCAAAAGCAAGAGCAATTCCAAGGTGTCCAAGTCCTTCAACACCATTTCCAAAAACAACAGCTCCTGTTCCGATGAACACAAGCATAAATGTACCGATTAATTCAGCAACAAATGTTTTCATGTTAAATCTCCTTTTTTCAAACTATGTATTAGTCTATCAGAAGAAGGAAAGGGTTTCAAGAAATGTGCTTGGAAAATAGGCATTTGTTTGACACAAATTTCACAAAAGTATATACTAAAAGTGATAGGACTTCTTTTAGAATCTATCACAACTCACTTACAACCCTTTGCTGTTCTTTTATGAACGTTTGAATGGTATCACGGATACCGAGGAGGAATCATATGTCTAAAGTAGCTATCGTTACAGGTGCAGGTCAAGGGATCGGTTTTGCAATCGCAAAACGCTTGGTTCAAGATGGTTTTAAGGTTGGAGTTTTAGACTACAACGCTGAAACAGCTGAGAAAGCAGTTGCTGAATTGTCAGCAGACAAAGCTTTTGCTGTTGTAGCTGATGTGTCTAAACAAGCAGAAGTTGCTGCAGCTTTCCAAAAAGTTGTCGATCATTTCGGAGACTTGAATGTTGTTGTAAACAATGCTGGTGTCGCTCCTACTACACCTCTGGATACAATTACAGAGGAACAATTCGCTCGCACATTTGCTATTAACGTCGGTGGTGTGATTTGGGGAGCACAAGCTGCTCAAGCTCAGTTCAAAGCACTTGGTCACGGTGGTAAAATCATCAATGCTACTTCTCAAGCAGGTGTTGTTGGAAATCCAAACTTGACTGTTTACGGCGGTACAAAATTCGCTGTTCGTGGTATTACTCAAACATTGGCGCGTGATTTAGCAGAGTCAGGTATCACTGTCAACGCTTATGCTCCAGGTATCGTTAAAACACCGATGATGTATGATATCGCTCATGAAGTTGGAAAAAATGCAGGAAAAGACGATGAATGGGGTATGCAAACATTCGCAAAAGATATTACATTGAAACGTCTATCTGAACCAGAAGATGTGGCTGCAGCAGTTAGCTTCCTCGCTGGACCAGATTCAAACTACATTACAGGTCAAACCATTATCGTTGATGGTGGTATGCAATTCCATTAAGATTCATAAAAAGAGGTTGGAAAATCATCCAACCTCTTTTAGCATCTCTACGATTCCAATTTTCGGAGTCGTTTTTTGTCATTTATAATAATTCTTCAGAACTATTCATTCTTTAAAAATGAAAGGATTTCTTCAAGACTAGCGGAACTTCCTTGCTCTAAATAGCGTGATTTACTACCATTTTGATAGACTGAAAGATTCGGAACCGTTTGGATATCCATTTCTTTTGCAAAGGCTGTAATCTCATCCTTTTCATCAGAAGCACTATCCAAATAATAGACCGTTTGGTGACTTTTTTGAATCGCTAGAGCCAAATTGGGCACAAACTTTTGACAGTAGGGACAGGATTCTCTTCCAATGTAGACGACAAACTCATCGCCATTTGCAAGTTTGGAGCGCATTTCTTTCATATTGATTGCTTTGGTATACTGAACAGCCTCCTGATAAGTTTTTGGAAGAACAGGTTGACTGAATTTCCAGACCATAAACAAAATCGGCATAGCAATTCCAATGATAAACAAGCTAAGTTTTTTATTGACACGCACTAGTATCTCCGTCCTTTTCTAAGTATTTTCCCAAGTCTAATCGCCCACGACAAGATATATAAAATCCAACCGATAGATCTGTAATGATGCACAGTCTGAAGACAAAGTCTTCAGCAAACTTTATGAAATAAATGTCATTCTAAAATCTCAACAATATAACTCTATTGTTGCACTTTTATGATTTTATTCTCCCAACTGGGCACTGTAGGCGATAATTTGGTCAACCGTATCAGACAAAAATTGAATGGTATCACGGAGTGGTTTATCTGTTGAAATATCCGCTCCAATAATCATAGCTGACTCAAGTGGTGTTTTGCTACCACCTGATTTGAGGAGATTGAGCCAGTCTTCAGCTCCAGTTTCTGATTGTTTCAGATGGAGATAACCAGCAGTTGAAATTACAAGACCGGCAGAGTAAGTGTAACTATACAAGCCCATGTAATAGTGAGCTTGGCGCATCCAAGTCAGTGCTGCATCATCATCAATCTCAATAGCATCTCCCCAGAAGTCAGTCAGGACTTCCTTCATAATACTGTTGAGTTTGCTTGCCCCAAAGGTTTCTCCTTCTTCAATCAGTGTATAAACCTTACGTTGGAAGGCTGCTTCCAAGAGGTGGGTGATAAAGTTATGGAAGTAGGTATCTGTCAAGCGGTGAGCAAGAGCGAATCGTTTCTGACGTGGATCATCAGACTGCTGTTCCAAGTAATCGCTGAGAAGCAATTCATTGAAGGTTGACGGTGCTTCGACATAGTAGGTCGACATGTGGGCATTAAAATAGCTTTGGTGATTGTCAGAAAAGATGAATTGACCAGAGTGCCCGATTTCATGAATCAAGGTATAAACATCGCTCAAACGGCCTGTCCAACTCATGAGGACATATGGATGCACACGGTAGGGATCAGCTGCATAGCCACCAGAATCCTTGCCACTATTGGCAGCAAAGTCAACCCAGCGCTCTTCTTGATAGCGAGCAATTTCTTGACAATATTCTTGCCCCAATGGTGCGACTGATTTCATGACCAAATCGTAGGCATCAGCAATGCTAACCTCTGGATTAAGAGCACTGTCCAAGTCCAATTTCCAGTCCGCAAAGGTCATCTTTTCAAGACCATTGACCTTGGCAACATGCTTGAGGTATCTCTGAGCGACTGGCGCAAAGTCCTTCATGATGAGGTCAATCTGGCGATCAAACATAGCACGATCTACTTCTTGTTCAGCCAAAAGATAGTCAAATACTGAGTCATATCCCTTCATATCTGCCAAGAGTTTTTCAGACTTGACTTGGGCTAGATAAGCTGCCGCAGCTGTATTTTGGTGCTTACGTAGTCCTTCTGAGAAGGAACGGAAGGATTTCTCACGGACTTCAGCATCCTCGTGATTTTGGTAGAAATTTTCATAAGTCACAAAACTGTTTTTGTAGGTCTTACCATGGGCTTCAAAGTCAGCCATTTCAAAATCTCCAGCTCGCATTTTAGTATAGATATCCTGTGGACTGTAGAAAACTTCACCCAGATTAGTCAAGGCCTTTTCCACATCCGCCCCAAGATAGTGGGCTTTTTTGATTTTGACTTGACGAATGGCTGCTGTCAAATGTGGCAATTCACCCAAACGGTCCAAGACTTCTTCATCTGCTTCTACCAAGGCGTCATCAAAGAAAGTTAAGGCGACACTGGCATCTGTCTCAAAGTCCATTCCAGCTTTGGCGATATTGGCAAAATCTTCATTACCATAGTCTGTCGTCTGAGGCATAAAGGCATAATTACCGATATGACTCATCTGAATGTAGATTTGCTCCAATTCCGCAAAAGCTTTCTCGAAATCTTCAAAAGTATGAAGATTGCCCTTGTAATCTCGACTAAATTGATTGATGTCTTCACGCGCCTTCTCTATCGCACGCAAGAAGTCCTCACGGTCTTGATATAGGGCTGTCAAATCCCAAAGTTCCTTTTCAGGAAATTCTGAACGGTGTTTTTGTTCCATCTTTTTCCTCTCATTTCTCTAATTCTAATAAAACACTAAGGGCTGACAGGGCATAAAGCGGTGCTGTTTCTGCTCGCAAAATACGAGGACCAAGACCTGCAAGGACTGCTCCTTTGGCTTCAAAACTTTCAATTTCTGCGGGTGAAAGACCACCTTCTGGACCAAAGATAAAGAGCAATTTAGCTCCTTTTTCCAGTCCAGCAACTGCTTGTACAAGTGCGGCTGATTCGCCTTCTTTAGCCGACTCTTCATAAGCCACCACGATGCGGTCAAACTGGCTCAGTTGCGCTAGAAAGTCTGCCTTTTTCTCAAAAAGCGTAATACTTGGGACAAAGTTGCGCTTGCTTTGCTCGGCTGCTCCAAGGGCGATTTTTTCTAGTTTCTCGACTTTTTTCCCTAGTTTTTTACCGTCCCATTTAGCAACTGACCAGTCTGCAGGGAAGGCCCAAATCTGACTGGCACCTAGTTCCGTTACCTTTTGAGTGATAAACTCCAACTTATCTCCCTTGGGAAAACCAGATGCGATAGTCACTTGGACTGGCAGTTCCACATTGTCAGCTAATTCTTCGAGCAATTCAAACTGACGCGCCTCCACATTGACCACGCGCGCCAAACGCTTGATGCCATCATCAAATACTAAAGCGACCTCATCATCTTCTTTCAAGCGCATAACCTGAAACATGTGCTTGCTGGTCTCCTTGTCCTCGATGGTGACAGGTGAGACTGCACTGCCCTTGACAAAATACTGTTGCATACTAGCCTCCAATTACACCGGAGATATCCTTGGTCTTCTTGAAGACACAAGCATTCCACTCTCCTTGGATCATGTGGGTTTCAAGGAAAAATCCAGCCGCTTCTGCTGACTCACGGACCATGTCCCACTTGTCCTTGATAATGCCACTCATGATGAGGTAGCCTTCATCCTTGACCAAGCGATAAGCATCCTCCGTCAGATGAATAAGGATATCCGCTAAGATATTGGCCACGATAACATCTGCCTCAATTTCCACTCCTTTAAGCAAATCGCCTGGGGCTACATGGATGTTTTCCATACCAGGATTGAGCTCAATATTTTCCTGAGCGACACGAACCGCCACATCGTCCAGGTCATAGGCAAAAATTTCCTTGGCACCTAGAAGGGAGCTAGCAATAGAAAGAACCCCTGAACCAGTCCCTACATCTAGCACTGTTTCACCACCACGAAGAACTTGTTCCAAGGCAAAGAGGCTCATCTTGGTTGTTGGGTGGGTCCCTGTCCCAAAGGCCATACCAGGGTCCAGCTTGATAATTTTTTCTCCCGCTGTTGCCTCATAGTCCGTCCATGACGGTACGATGGTTAGGTCATGGGTGATGCGTGCCGGTTCATAATACTTCTTCCAGTTGTCCGCCCAGTCTTCCTCAGCCAAAGCAGTCGTCCCCATTTTGACTTCTCCTAAGTCCATAAAGTCAGTTAATTCTGCTAAGCGAGCCTTCAAATCTGCTTCAACTGCCGCTACATCAACCGTTTCCGGATAGTAGGCGGTCACCACAATTTCTTCTTGTTGCTCGACCTCAGGGAAAATCTCACCGAAGCGGTCCACATTTCCAACATAGTCCATGCTATCTTCAATTGCTACCCCTTGGGCACCTAACTCAATCAAGAGGTTGGAAACCAACTCCTCTCCCTCACGCTTCACTGTAACTTTTAACTCTTGCCATGTTTCCATCATTAAGATACCAAGCCCGTAAAACACAAAGCCAAAATAGGAAACTCTCTGAAGACGTTTGTGTCTAAGAGAAGTTTATCTTTTTGGCACAGTATTTAGGGCGGGTTCAGTTTAGAAATCTAACCGAACCATCCTTTCTATTTGTCAATCAATTTTTTCATGTAGACCATATCCATGCCTTCTTTTTCAGGCTCAATATGAGTTTGATGGTAGCCATTCTTCTCGTAGAACGCGACCATGCCTGCATCCTGTAACACCGTACACAAATCCCATTGTGTGATGGTTGGAAATTCTTTTTCCAGTAAGCTTAAACCTTTAGATCCATACCCTTTTCCTTGATACTGAGGCAAAATAGCTGCCGTTCCCAACCAAGCATTCGTTAACTCGGCATTGGTCTGAACTCGTAAAAATCCGATGTTTTCTTCATCTTCTTTTACAAAGTAGTAATAGCTATTGGGACGCTCGACTAATTTCCACTTGATTCGTTCGCGATCCTCCAGGTAAGGATCGTATTCATCTTGGTATTTGTCATAGACAGCCTTAAAGCTAGCTCTTTGAATTGCAATAATAGTTTCTAAATCCTCTGCTCCCGCTCGAACAAGTGTTATCATAAACTTTCCTCCAAATAATCCCTCAATCTCCCCTGCAACTGCGGAACTACTTGACTGGATGTCAAAAATTCCTCAATGTTCATCAATTTATAGCCCTGCCCTTCATCTCCAAAGGTGATACTGTCAAACTGATCCTGACTTAACTGACCGACCATAAATACTGACTGTCTGCCTTCACAGAGCATGCTGGGATAGACCTTGCTCCAGAGCAAACAATCTTCATTTAAATGAATGCCTAGTTCCTCATAAACTTCACGCGCTGCGCATTCAAAAGGGCTTTCGTTTCCTTCACGACCACCACCTGGCAACTCCCACATATTTGGCCAAGGGATATCGTCTTTGTCATCACGTAAGATAGTCAAGACCTTATCCCCACAAATCAAGGCAATCTTAGAGCCTGTAAAATCCATTCTGCTATCCAATAATTCCATGATATTTACTCTTTCCTATGATAA
Organism: Streptococcus sp. SK140; assembly: GCF_000259525.1. Classification (NCBI taxonomy): domain Bacteria; kingdom Bacillati; phylum Bacillota; class Bacilli; order Lactobacillales; family Streptococcaceae; genus Streptococcus; species Streptococcus sp. SK140. The sequence continues at coordinate 47,008 of NZ_AJML01000032.1, forward strand.
CAACTAGACTCTGTAAAAGACCGAACTAGCCTTCTGCTATTTCCTTTTGACACTCTGCATCCCAGTACGCCTGCCATCTACCATGTTTTTTAGCAAAATAAACCGTAAACTCATCATTTACATAATCTGCAACATAGCGAAGATTAGGAGGATTTTCCTCAAAACTTAATATCCAAGGATGGAAGTAAAATGTCCTTCCCCACTTCTTCTGAGTATAGCCGAGATCCTTAGCATACTGAGGGATGGGTTGGTGCAACTCGCTTTCCAAATGGGACTGAATGGCATTGTCAAAACTATTCAAACGAGCTAATAGTTGCTGAAACTGCTCTTCTTCCTCCGTCTTAAAACCAACTAGAAATTCAAATTCCGCAAAATCTTCAGGAAATTCAAGTTCTGTGATTTTCCCATCCTCAGCATAGCGTCCTTCCTCATTAACAAGGCGACGAGTTCCTGACTTCAATACTCTCTCGAAATCTAGATCCGCAAAGCGATTGCGGGGAAGGAACGACTCACGTTCTTGGGATTTTTTACTAAATAACCGCTTAAATTTCTGAAGCATCGGACAGCTCCCTTTTCTATTTCTCAGCTCACTGAGTCTCTTCTTCCTGTATGGCTTGTTCCAACTCATCTAACCACTGCTGGTAGTAGGATTTCTCATCCCGTAACATCCGACTACTATCCATTTTCTGTCTAGCAATCTTCATAGCCTTGTGAGTTTGAACTACATCTTTCTTTACCTTAAATTGATACCAAGCTTGAATGACCTGCATATCTGCTGTTTTTAGAGATAAAAAGGATTTGACCCCTCGAATACTTGCATATTCTTCCGCTTTCTTATTATCTCCTTCTATCAGAGCAATTTGAAGAAGGTATAATTGAGAAATAGTTTTAGACATTGGATTATCTGTTTTCTCTAACACAGACTGAAACTGTTGCTTTGCAAGCTCTATATTATCATCCAATATGAATACCAATCCCTGAAGAGTCTGAACACTTTCTGCAAAACTCCCTCTCACATCCTCATCAACAGACATGATAAAGTCTTTTAAATCATATTCTTGAGGAGCTAGCAAGGTCTGGGCAGAATGCCTCAACATCAGGTAGGCGTATTTCGTATTTTCAGGGTGTTGTCTCAATTCCCAAATTTTCGCTCCATCGGTGATGCCGACTGGCAAAGCATTGTTTAGAAAGAAAGACAAATTCAAAAAAATCCAAGTACCAGCAAAATACCAACTTCTTGTCAAAAATCCAAACAATATCGCCAATAACATCAAGCTGATATGAACCAGCAAGCCTCCTGAAAGCATCAAGATGATTCTTTGATCACTTTCATTCTCTTTTAAACCAATATACTGAGCACCAACATTTTTTATAACTGCTGTTCGACTAAGATGAAGCCTTCCTGACTTTTTTGTTAAAAGAAAGTTCCCTAATCCAAAAGCCACCAGCCGATAGCCTGTCAAGTAGCCACAAAAAGCATGTCCCAGCTCATGGAGAATAAAGATTAAATACATGCTTAGAAGAGCGAAGGCATAACCAAAAGTAAAAACTAAAACTGCGGAATACCCCAACTCTGCAAATGCGATTGTTCCACAAGCAAAAGCCAGCATAATAAAGATAACAGCTAGCGCATAAACCAAATAAATCCCAATTTTCTTCATAAAATCTCCAACCAACTCCTAATACCTCGGATAAGGGTAAAATTCTCCCTCTTCCAAGCCAACCTTTCCTTCTTCAAAGACTTCTTGGTTCCATTCCATGACGAATTCTTCTGCTTCTGAGTCTTCCAAAAAGTCCATGAGGGCATCTAGTCCAACCTCTGCAGTATCTTTAAGAAATAGCGCAAAATAAGCTAAAAACTCACGAGAAAAACCTTTCTTCGGCAAATAAGGGATAACTGCCAGATAGTCTTCTGCATTAACTGTTGACTTGGCAGGGTTGTAAAAAAGTACCGCTTCTTCAAAAAGGATATCATCTGACGAAACCTCTCCGTCTTCATCTAACATCTCCACCCCTGCAGAATTTTGCGCCTCAAGCAGAAAACTCACTTCAACCGCATGATTACGCTTGTCCCAACTAATCTCATAATCAAAAGGAAAGTTCTTGTCCAACTCTTCTTGTAAAACATCTAAAAATCCATATGTTGCCATTTTGTCCTCTTTCTATACGACTCTTCAATCGCCCCGAATACTCGGAAATATGCTAAAATAGATACTACCATATTACCACATTCGTATCAGAAAATCCATGTTAGAAAGGGCTGCTATGCCAGACAATCTCGCGCTTCGTATGCGCCCCAAAACCATCGACCAGGTCATCGGTCAGGAGCATCTAGTTGGACCAGGCAAGATTATCCGCCGTATGGTGGAAGCCAATCGCCTATCCTCTATGATACTATACGGACCTCCAGGCATCGGAAAAACCAGTATCGCTTCAGCCATCGCTGGAACGACCAAGTATGCTTTTCGGACCTTCAATGCAACTGTTGATAGTAAAAAACGCCTCCAAGAAATCGCTGAGGAAGCTAAATTCTCAGGTGGCCTTGTACTGCTACTAGACGAGATTCATCGTCTTGACAAGACTAAACAAGACTTTCTCTTGCCTCTCCTAGAAAGTGGACTGGTCATCATGATCGGGGCGACAACTGAAAATCCTTTCTTTTCTGTCACTCCAGCCATCCGCAGTCGTGTTCAGATTTTTGAGTTGGAACCCTTGTCTAACCAAGATGTCAAAGAAGCCGTTCAAATCGCCCTGACTGACCCTGAACGAGGTTTTGATTTCCCTGTTGAGTTAGATGATGATGCCCTTGATTTTATCGCAACATCTACCAATGGAGATCTCCGTTCTGCCTTCAATTCGCTTGATTTGGCAGTTCTCTCCACCCCAGAAAATGATGACGGTGTCCGTCACATCACGCTCGACATCATGGAAAATAGTCTTCAGAGAAGCTACATCACTATGGACAAGGATGGAGACGGACACTATGATGTTCTATCTGCCCTACAAAAATCCATCCGTGGATCCGATGTCGATGCTAGTCTCCACTATGCTGCTCGCTTGATAGAGGCTGGTGACCTTCCTAGCCTAGCTCGTCGTTTGACTGTGATTGCTTATGAAGATATTGGCTTAGCCAATCCCGAAGCTCAGATTCATACCGTAACTGCTTTGGATGCTGCCCAAAGGATCGGTTTCCCAGAAGCCCGCATCCTCATCGCCAATGTCGTCATTGATCTGGCACTTTCACCTAAGTCTAACTCAGCCTATGTGGCTATAGATAAGGCCTTGGCTGACCTTAAAACATCGGGGCATCTGCCGATTCCACGTCACTTGCGAGATGGACATTATAGCGGCAGCAAGGAACTAGGGAACGCCCAAAATTATCTCTATCCACATAATTATCCTGGTCACTGGGTCAATCAAGAGTACTTGCCAGAAAAAATCCGTGACCATCACTACTTTTCTCCAGAAGATAGTGGAAAATACGAACGCGCCCTGGCTCAACGCAAGGAAACCATTGATAAATTACGAAACTTGTGAAATCCTTTTCAAAATTTTTAATTTTCCCTTGATTTTTTTTGAAAAAGTGGTATCATATAATCATAGAAACGCTGTGGTGTACGACTTCACATTTAAGTGTTGACCGACTATTTTTTGTATTATTAGGGAAACAAAAGTCTTCTAACAGCATGTAGGCCGTCTCACACGGAAACAGCTTCAGTTAGAGCGAGTTGCCCACCTGCTTAATTGCGCGGGTTCAATACAAACCGTGAAGTTTCGGCACCAATACAGCTTTTTATTTGCCTCCTTAGCTCAGTTGGTAGAGCAGTAGACTCTTAATCTATGGGTCGCAGGTTCGAGCCCTGCAGGGGGCATCTAAATCAACAGGAAAAAGCCTTGATTTATAAGGCTTTTTTGCTTGTCTATAACTGATTTGCCCCATCATTTGCCCCACATTTTTTTATGAGCAATCTTTCCAGACATCTCTGATTACGAAAAACAAAAAAGCTATCCTACCTTTGCAAATTTGGATAAGATAGCAGAATATTTTAATGCAACTCCAACCCAACTATTTGGAACTAGTAAAGAGATTGAGTTAGAAAAGAGTGTTCTTGAATCTAATGAATACTCTGATAAAGTAAGTGAGATTTTAAAAGCTGTCAAATACATCGAAGATTTTCTAGAAACTGATGGACAGTACTTAGAGGATTTACTTTACTTAACAAGAGGCAACCAACTATACACAGAAGATGGAGATGAGTTGTATATTGATCCAACTTCTCAGAAAAGAACACTTCATAACCAATATGAACCTGGTTTTATTGAAGCAAGGGATAAATCTCCACTAGAACTCTTAATTGAAAATAAGGAATTGTTTGATAAATAGAAAAAGCGAGGATAACCTCGCTTCAGATTGAAGTTAAAATCTTTAGAAGACACTTTTATAAGGACTTTGTCTTCAATCTGTGAAAAGGAGTGAAAACTCCTTTTCTTTTTGTAAGTCAGACTGAAACTTCCAAATTGTTTATTTATTTTATTGACATTTTCTATAAAAATAAGTACAATAGTTTTATTAGAAAACTATACTATATAGGGGGTATTGAAATGAAATTTTCTAATCGTTTACTGCTATTCCTTGCAGGAGTTGTTTTTGTCCTTTTAGGACTTTTCCTATTTACAAACCCAGTAGCTAATCTTGTTGCTTACAGCTGGTGGATTTCATTTGGTTTACTGGTTTCTTCTATAGCAGCTATTTTAGGCTATTTCTCTGCACCAAAAGAGCTTCGCTCACCTGTTTATCTTTTCCAAGGATTTGTTAGTCTTCTCTTAGCTCTTTACCTCGTTGCTTATGGCTTTGTGACCCTGCCGGTCGTCATTCCGACCATTGTAGGAATTTGGTTAATTGTAGAAGCCATTATTGCTTTCTTTAAAGGCATTCGTCTAGGATTGATTTTCCCTATTATTGGTAGCAATATCACGTGGGTAGCCTTGCTTGAATTTTTACTAGGTCTAGTGATTCTGTTCAATCCAGTGGCTACAGGTGTCTTTGTCGTTTATGTCATTGCCTTTTCATTTTTAGTTACTGGCTTCACCTACATTATTGAGGCCTTTCGTAAATAGTCTAGTTGCTATTTCTATCGCATTCAAAAAAGCTGGGAAATCATATTCTCAGCTTTTTCGTCTCTTTAATTATCACTTTTTCGCATTCCATTCTACGTAGAAATTTGTTTTTCCATTTTATTCTCCAATTTGATCTCGCACTGACATTTATTTATAACAAAACTATATATCTAGAATAGCATAATCATTAGGTATTATAGGTTTTCAAACAAAATACGAGTCATTCGTTTTTGCCCCGCTTTTGCCCCATTTTTAAATCCTGACATTGAAAATACCTAAAAGTATTTCCCTAAAATCAGCTATATTTCAACATTTTTGTTTATTTTCAATATGAAAAGTTCTTACAAATCCATGTAGGGGGTATCTAAATCAACAGGAAAAAGCCTTGATTTATAAGGCTTTTTTGCTTGTCATTTTGTTTTTTGTACCAAATTTTGTACCAAATAATTTATATTCACCAAATTAGAGAGTCTCATCCAAAGACTCGTTATTTATCTCACACTCGTTTTCGTCGAAAAAACCACCGCAAGGGTGGTTCTTTTTTATCAATCGTCAAATACTCCGCCTGTGAGTTGGTACATGAGATAAATGTGTTCCAGGACTTTTACTTTATCCATGTAATCCACATCTTTAAAGCCTCCTAATGCCAAGAGCGGGACAAAACCGAAACATTGGTTATAAGACAGAGCACCATGTTTTGATACAGCTTGTCTATATAAATCCAGTTCAAAGTTATCAGTCACATATGAGTTATCTAAATACTGAAGGAAATATTTCAAGCTCTTTATAATAATGTCGCAGTCTTGAAGGTTATATTTTACAATACCAACAAATTCATTCTCTTCCCAAGTAATAATATCTCCAAAGGCTGTTACGAACATCGGAAAAAGAAGTAAGGAACTATTCATAATAATAGCCGTAGCAAATCTTTGCATTTTTGCCTTATCTTATTTAAGATAGTACTATTAAAAAAAGAAAAGGTGAAAATCATGGAAACATATACACTTGCAAATGGGGTTGCTATTCCTAAAATTGGTTTTGGAACTTGGCAAATTGCTGAAGGCGAAGAAGCCTATAACAGCGTTAGCTTCGCACTTAAGGCGGGTTACACACATATTGATACCGCACAAATTTACGGTAACGAGGTTTCTGTAGGTAAGGCGATTGCTGATAGTGATTTGGCACGTGAGGATATTTTCCTAACTACCAAACTTTGGAATGATAAGCACGATTACGAGTTGGCTAAGACTTCTATCGATGAGTCTCTCGAAAGACTTGGTTTGGATTATTTGGATCTTTTGCTTATCCATTGGCCTAATCCAAAGGCGCTTCGTGAGAATGATGCTTGGAAGTCTGGTAATGCAGGCGCTTGGAAGGCAATGGAAGAAGCCTACAAAGAAGGTAAGGTGCGTGCTATCGGTGTGTCTAACTTTATGCAACATCACCTAGAAGCTCTTCTTGAAACAGCTGAAATTGTGCCACATGTCAATCAAATCCTCTTGGCTCCAGGTTGTGACCAAAAAGACTTAGTTGCCTATTGCCAAGAGCGCGATATCCTTCTTGAAGCCTATAGTCCACTAGGTACAGGTGGTATTTTTGGAAATGAAGATGTTGAAGCAGTGGCTGAACGTAACGGTAAATCTGTGGCACAAGTTGCTCTGCGTTGGAGCCTTCAAAAAGGTTTCTTGCCACTACCTAAGTCTGTGACACCTAAAAATATAAAAGCTAACTTGGATATCTTCGGCTTCGACTTATCAGAGGAAGATATGGCGGTCTTGTATAAGATTCAAGGCATCAAAACTCAGGATGATCCTGACAAAGTTAATTTTTAATAGGATTTTAATCAACTCGTCAGGGTTGCTTTTTCAAGTAAATGACAAAAGAAGTCAAGATTTTGACAATTCGCGCCACATGAAATTATTTAAGCATATCCTTTTCTTTCATTACCATTTTCTGTTATAATGTATTGTATTTCTAAAGTAGAAAGGTATTAATATGACAACTCTTATTAAGCATAAACGTGTAGAATTTTCAGAACTTTTTTATGACCTAGTTTTTGTTTTTGCAATTTCAAAAGTAACTACTTTAATTGAGCATCTTCATAACGGTATTTTGACTTGGAATTCTTTCCTTGATTTTTTCATGGCTGTCTTGGTTCTCACTGATTCATGGATGATTCAAACCGATTATACCAATCGCTATGGAAAGAACTCTTTATTTAACATGGTAATCATGTTTATCAAAATGGGAATTTTACTCTTTATAGCCAATATGATTGGACCTGATTGGCAACAATATTTTCATTATCTCTGTTGGGCTATTGGTACATTAACCCTTACCTTATTTTTTCAATATTTGGTTGAGTTTTTTAAAAAATCAACCGATAATGTTCATAGGGAAAGTATCAAAGGTTTTCTATGGATAACAGGTCTACGAAGTTTAGAAATCTATCTAGCAGCTCTTCTTCCTATTTACATTGGAGTCTATATCCTTTATGCTAGTATTCTGCTAACATTTATTATGCCAAGTATCTTGCTTAATAAAGATAAGCATTACCAGGTAAATCTCCCCCATTTAATCGAGCGCATCTCCCTTCTTGTCATTATTACGTTTGGAGAGATGATTATGAATCTAGCTAACTTCTTTACAATCGAGAATTTCTCGATTTATTCGGTTCTTTATTTCATTATTATGATTTCTCTGTTCTTGTTTTATTTTGGTCAATTCGACCATGCTATTGATGAAAAATCTAATCAAAAGGGACTATTTCTAATTTACAGTCACTATCCTATTTTCATTGGACTTATGATGATGACTGTATCGATGAGTTTTCTTCAGAATCCTGAAGCTAATCGTCTCTTTGCAACCAGCTTCTCTTATATCGGATTTGGCCTCTTTCAAGCTGCTGTCCTAGTAAATGGGCCCTATAACAAACACTATCTTCGCTATTCGAAAAGTTACTACTGTGTCCAAGCGACACTCTATCTGGCTGCCTTTATTCTCTCTTTAATCTTTGCTTCTAATCCTATAATAGTAGTGAGTATAACAACCATTTTAGCTCTAGCTATAGCCATTCATTTTATTTATTTTTATGTGACACAGAATAAAAAATATTCCAAATCTAACTGGGGGATATTTTAATGAGTTTATAACATTAAAAAGCTTTGGGAACCAAGGCTTTTTTTTCATTAATTTGTTTTTCCATTTTATCCTCCGATTTGAACTCGCACTGACATTTATTTATAACAACACTATATATCTAGTATGGCATAATCATTAGGTATTATAGGTTTTCAAACCAAATGTGAGTCATTCGTTTTTGCCCCACTTTTGCCCCATTTTTAAATCCTGACATTGAAAACACCTAAAAGTATTTCCCTAAAATCAGCTATATTTCAACATTTTTGTTTATTTTCAATATGAAAAGTTCTTACAAATTCATGTAGGGGGCATCTAAATCAACAGGAAAAAGCCTTAAAATCAAGGCTTTTTTTGCTGTCCAATAGCTTTTTATAGCAAATCATTATAAAGGTTTTCTAACCTTATCCAACTTATCATTTATTCTCAATCAATTGCTAGTAGTGTTTGATAAGGCCAACTGTTTTTTACAATAGAGAGCTAGTCTATAATTAACTAAACTATACTAATTTGTGCCCATATTACATGGCCAATCCGCATAGAGATTAAAATGGGCTATTATGAATTCATAAATTTTCGCAACGGAACAAGAGCAAGTCATTTAGAAATAAAAGAGAAGAGAATCTTTCACTCTCTTCTTAGTATATCTTATTAAATTCAGTCTTTCTCAATCTACCTGATTTTCCTTTGCAACGACAAATTCTTTAACCAATCGATAGATAACAGCAAATATGGGTGTAAAGAATATCATTCCAAGCAGTCCGAAAAGATTCCCTCCAATACTAGCTGCTGCAAGTGTGAAGAGAGCTGGTAAGCCGATAGATTGACCCACAACTTTGGGATAGATAAGGTTTCCCTCAATCAGCTGTATAATTTGATAAAGAAGGATAGACAGTAAAGCTTGACTTGGACTGACTGTAAAGATAAAAATCGCTCCTAGCACACAAGCAATCATAGGACCAACATAAGGAATGAAAGACAGCACTCCTGCAAAGATACCTGTCATTACCCCATAAGGTAGTCCAAATAGGCTATAGCCAACCGCTACCATAACTCCTATGATGACTGCTTCAATTAGCTGACTCATCAAAAACTGATCATAAGTTTCTAGTCCTATTTGTCCGATGTAAGCCAACTTTGTCACTACCTTCTCTGGAAGTAAGACTTTCAGAAGTCGGCTCGTCATCGCTGCCAAATGTTCCTTACTGGATAAAAATGAAAAGGTAAAGACTATAACCAGGAAGGCATTCATCATACTTGAAAAAATATTGCTGATATTACTAGTTAGACCAGATAAGAAGCCTATCAAAGCTTGGCTAATAGAGCTAGACTGTCCCTGTATTCCTGATACAACAGTTGACAACATGTCTTTGGTCACAAATTCCGAACTTTCAAGTAATTCCCCTAGTTGAGAGAGGACTGTTGAAAGTACTGTTCCCAGTTGACTAATAGTCAGAGCTAGGGTTGGTAACACCAAAACCAAAATACCAATCACGATTAAGATAAGAGTTAGGAAAACAAGTACCATGGCAATCGGACGACGCAACTCTGGCTTTACCTTCATTTTGACTAGCAATTGTTCAATTTTTTTCATGGGAACATTGAGCACAAAAGCAATAACAGCGCCATAAATCAAGGTTGAAGTCACGTCAAAGAAAGAGATTGCTCCTGATATAAAGCTCGACGCATTCAGAATCACAAGAGCAACCAGCCCTATAAAAAGGATTAACGGGGTGTATTTTCTAACTAACTTCATAAATTCTCCTTAATAAACATGTTTAGATACGACTATACTATTTGGTTTTTCAAACTCTCGGTCAAGGTAGGCTTGGTAAGTTCCTGGTGCGATAAATCCTTTTGGTGAAAGAATATCTGTTCCAGCTTGACCGACTATGGTATCAGCCAAGAGCACACAGTTTGTGGACAAGACAAAGTAGGATTTAAACTTAGATTTGATAAATTTATACAGTTCCCCATCCGTCTCATGTCTGATTTTATAAGCGTAGGTGTAGTCTTCCTTACCATCTTCCGTTTTAATTTTATCTGCGCTTGGCTCCCAAGGAATCGTTAGTTGTTTTAATTCAGCTAATTTTTCCTGAACCGCTTCTTCCATTTCCGGTGTCAAATCTATTCCGTAACCAAATAGCGTTTTTTGACTCTCCCGTTTACATAAGTCAATGTACTTATCACGGTCGCAAAAATATAAAACACCATCTCCAACCATACCAAATAAGGTCTCAGATGACGGATCATAGTTTCCATAAGAAATCACACGTCCTTGATAACAAAGGTCCACATGACCAATAGCTGAAAATAGAGAAGTCTCCGCTGTATGAACGAAAATTTCAAGATCTGCTGTCTTACCAAACTTCACCATTCCAAGATAGATTTCCTCTTCCTCATCAGCATTTTCCTGCATGAATTTATTGATTTTTGCTAAAGTACTTGCAGGGATGAGAGCGGCTAGGGCAAGAGGTAAGCTCATTCTGACACGACGTTTGAGATGGTTTTTCCCAATTTCCTTTTCAAATAAGAAACCGTCACGGATATTGGACACACCATAAAGGCAAAAATAAGCCCCTAAAACAAAGAGTTGAAAGACAGAATTTCCCGTAGAGGACAAAAGACTAGTCCCACCAAGAAAAACTAGTACGAGACCATCTAGTAAGAAACGAAAACGAGGTCGAATTTTGTTTTTGCGGTAGAGAACATAGGTGACAAGGTTGATACTAGCATGAAAAATCTGATAAATTCCAATCACAAGAGCCAAAATATAAATTGGCACATCAGTAGCAAGATTCGAGCCTAGCAAATATCCCATCACTAACAATTTAACCAGTGCAACTCCCAAGGTGTCCGTTGACTGACTTTTTTTGAAAATACGTAATACTAAATCTAAGACCGTTGCTATCCAAGCTAAAAACAGAACCAGTCGAATAACCGTCACTGGCAACCAAGTTCCCGTGACCATCAAGATAAGACCTAGCAGAACAAACAAGAAACCCTGAACAAGTAATTTCTTACCTGTCAGACCTAAAGAAAGAATTTTTTCCATAAAAGACCTTTCAAAAATAATAATTAAGCCCTTTGATCAAATTGACTGGTAAATAGCTGACGGCACAAACAGCCTGTGCCAGCAAGACATGGCGACTGACTGTAGCAATGTCACCATCTTGTCTTTTGCACTTCTGAAATTTGTTTTATTGAGTCGAAATCAGAGCTTTTAAAAACTAGCTAAACTTGAAAGCTAACCACAATTGCTAGATAAAAAAGGTGCAACCAATCCTTCTTGTAAAGGTAGGAAAGAATTATATCCATTCCATTAATTATTTATATATTACCTATTGTGACACAATACTCACTATAATTCAACTTTTTACTTATTTCAATAGTTTTGATTATTTTCAACATGAAAACTCTTCAAAAATTATGCAGGGGCATCTAAACAACAGGAAAAAGTCTTGGAATCAAGGCTTTTTTACTTGTCAAATCAATCTCATCCATACTTTTCACCACTCAAAAAGCGAGCCGTCGATTTGGCTCATTTTTTCTTTTTTCATTCTTAATTTCGGTAAAAATGACTATCTTTGTCGCTTGGTGATTGGCCGATTGCCAAGACGTCTTGGCTGCCATCCGTACCTGTCAATTCATTTGCTACACCTGCTGGTGTAAAGATAAGGCGTGCACCTTCTCCACCATCGACAAGATGGATTCCTGTTGAGTAGTAGCCATCTTTTTCCTCTACTTGGCCCATTTCATACTGGAAGGTTCCTTTTGAACTTTGAATGGTCACGATTCCATCAGCTGTGACTGTAGCAGTTGTTCCAGCATAGTTTTCCCATGTTCCAAGAAATTTTGCGTAAGCTTCTGGCGACTTTTTCTTCTCTTCCTTCTTATCCGTTTGAGTGCTTGCGGAACTTGATGGACTCGTTTCAGACTTCGGCTCCTCTTTTTGACTAGCTTCTGTTTTACTTGATGACTCCTTAGTTACTTTAGAGGAAGAAGCCTCTTTGCTTGAAGATGCTGTAGTTTTTTCAGTATTTCCTCCACAAGCAGCAAGTGTCACCACAGCCAACAAGGCAAGAGCTGAAAGACTGGTGTAGCTCAATGTTTTTTTCATGATAATCTCCTTTTAAAATGATGACCCAGTTTAGTCTGAGTCTAAAATGGCTAGTCCGAAATTACATATATTTTTGACGGCCAAGCCCTAGTCTTCAGTGTATCATTTATTTGTCTATAATTCAATAGTTATTTTGGTAACTTTGTGTAAGATCAAGCAAAAAACTGATCCAAGAATGAATCAGTCTCTCTTTATATCTTCTTTGATTTTTCAAAAGCTTTAATAGATAAACATGGCATCGCCAAAGCTAAAGAAACGGTATTTTTGGTCGATAGCATGTTGGTAGGCTTCTAAGACCAATTCACGGCCTGCAAAGGCAGAAACGAGCATGACCAAGGTAGACTTAGGCAAATGGAAATTCGTAGAAAAAGCATCCACAACCTTCCAGTCATAGCCTGGTTTGATAAAGATATTGGTCCAGCCAGAGTCTGCTTGGATTTGCCCATCAAACTTGCTTCCGATGGTTTCTAGTGTACGGATAGAGGTTGTTCCAACCGCAATGACACGACCCCCATTTTCTTTGACCTGTCGCAAGGTCGCAGCAGCTTCTTCAGACAATTGATAAAACTCTGAGTGCATCTCGTGCTCATCCAGATTATCTACGGAAACAGGTCTAAAGGTCCCAAGTCCAACGTGCAAGGTCAGGTAGACTAGGTGAACCCCTTTTTGCTGGATTTCTTCCAGTAATTCCTTGGTAAAATGCAGGCCTGCAGTTGGGGCAGCCGCTGAGCCGCTCTCCTTGGCATAGACTGTCTGGTAACGTTCACGGTCATCCAACTTTTCATGGATATAAGGAGGCAGTGGCATTTCTCCAAGACTTTCAAGTACTTCTAGGAAAATTCCTTCATATTCAAAACGCACAATACGGCCACCATGGGTCAATTCCTCAGTCACAACTGCGCTTAGCCGACCATCGCCAAAGACAACTCTAGCTCCGACCTTGAGACGTTTAGCAGGTTTTGCCAAGACTTCCCATTCGTCTCCTGCTGTATTTTTCAAGAGCAAGAGTTCAACATGGCCCCCTGTTTCTTCCTTTTGACCATGAAGTCGCGCTGGTAGTACGCGGGTGTCATTCATAACCAGGGCATCACCTGGCTCTAGCATTTCAATAATAGAGTGAAAATGGCGATCTTGAAATTCCCCTGTTTTGCGATTGACTATCAAGAGTTTAGAGGCATCGCGCTTTTCCAGAGGTGTTTGTGCAATCAACTCCTCAGGCAAGTGAAAATCAAAATCATTGGTATTCATTGTAGTCATATTTCCTTTTCTTTTCTAATGTACTTACGATTAGCTATCAAAACGAACTTCTTCAAGCAAATACTCGATGAAGCGTTCACCCATCTTAGATAAGCTAGTTTTCTCATGCTGGATATAAACCAGCTCAATCGGATCATCAATATCAAGTGGAATCGAAACAATATTGTCTCCATTGAGGTTACTATTAAGGATACCAGTCGCGATGGTATAGCCGTCCAAACCAATCAAGAGATTGAACAAGGTCGCACGGTCACTAACAACGATGGATTTCTTGTGGTGTTCCTGAGACAAAATCTCCTCTGAGAAATAGAAGGAATTATGGGTTCCTTGATCATAGCTCAAGTAAGGGAAGTCTTCTAGGTCTGCCAACTGCACCTTGTCTTTTTTAGCAAGAGGATTGGTCTTGCTGACAAAGATATGAGGTTGGGCTGTAAAGAGATGGTGAGCAACTAGATGGTTATCATCCAACATCTTAGAAAGGACATCACGGTTATAGCTATTTAAAAAGAGGACTCCGACTTCACTACGGAAGTTCTTGACGTCGTCGATGATTTCCCAGGTTCTGGTTTCACGCAAAAAAAGCTCGTACTTTTCCATATCGCTCTTCTTGAGCAAGGAAACAAAGGCATTGACTACGAAGGCATAGTGTTGCGAAGACACACTAAAAAGCTCACGATGAGCGATTGGGTTCTTATAGCGTTCTTCTAGGAGTTGGGTTTGTTCGACAACCTGACGGGCATAGGACAAAAACTCCATCCCATCACGTGTGAGGGTAATTCCCTTAGGATTTCGGATAAAAATCTCAATCCCCATCTCATTTTCTAGGTCACGAACTGCATTTGATAGACTGGGCTGCGTAATGAAGAGTTGCTTGGCAGCCTCATTCATGGAACCAGTCTCTACAATTTTGATAATATAGTGTAATTGTTGAATTCTCATGCTTTTATTGTACCATACTTGACGCAATATAAAAAGAACCAGTCACTGAAAGCTCTGTGGCTAAGCTTAGATGAGTGCTTTCAAAGGACTTTATCTAGCGACCTAAAAAGAGAGAGTGGGACAGAAATCGGTAATTCGTTAGAATTCGATTTCGTCGTCCCACCTCCGCACAGTTGAGTAGGGCTGTAAAAGCTGATGAAATCAGCGTAGTAGAGGCCACTCAACCACTGCGTCTTGATCGACAATCCAAAGACAATTGAGAGGCTAGGACTTTTGTCCTAGCCTCTCTCTTATTCTTTAGAGTTAATCTGCCTTCTAAAGCGAAACTTAGCTTCCTCTTTCCCAGAAGATGGCTAGTAAAATCATGGCCCCAAGAACTGATGGGATAATGGCTGTACCGCTTAGGCTTGGCCCCCATGCACCAAAGAGTAATTGTCCTAGAAAGGCACCAATCCAGCCGAGAAACATTTTACCGAAGCATCCCATTCGTTCTCCACGATTGGTGATAGCTCCTGCTAGTAGTCCGATTAAAAGCCCGACAAACATACTTCCAAGCATAGTTTCTCCTTAAATTGCCCAATCTCCATTGCGGAAGAGTGGTACGCGTGTTCCATCCTCACGGATACCATCGATATCCATTTGGTTCGAACCAATCATAAAGTCAACGTGAACATCTGAACGGTTAAGTCCTGCAGCTTCAAGCTCTTCTTCGATCATCTCAGCTCCACCAACAACGCTCGTTGCATAGGCTGCACCAATAGCCAAGTGGTTAGAAGCATTTTCATCGAAAAGGGTGTTAAAGAAGGTAATACCTGACTGAGAAATTGGACTTGGATCTGGTACCAAGGCACATTCACCCAAGGCACGCGCACCAGCATTCTTAAAGACGAGGTCCTTCATTACTTGATCACCCTTTTCAGCTGTGATATCAACGATTTGACCATTTTCAAAGGTCACTTTGATGCCTTCGATGATATTTCCATTGTAGCTAAGAGGTTTTGTAGACGTTACATAACCATCTGCGCGACGGAAATCAGGGGCTGTAAAGACCTCTTCTGTTGGCATATTTGGCAAGAAACCTTCGCCTTGAGCATTGATAGCACCGGCTGATTCCCAAACGTGGTTCTTCGGCAAGCCAAGTGTCAAATCAGTTCCAGGTGCTGTGTAGTGAAGGGCTGAGAATTGTTCTTTGTTGAGCATCTCTGCCTTGCTCTTCAAGATAGCTGCATGTTCTTCCCAAGCCTTAACTGGGTCTTCTTCGTAGATACGGCAAGTCTTGAAGATTTGGTCCCAAAGGAGATCCACTGCTTCTTCGTCGCTCGCTGCATTTGGAAAGACCTTCTTAGCCCACTCGAGTCCAGCTGCAGCAGCAACAGTCCAACTAACCTTGTTGGATTGAGTTGCGATACGCATTGGTTTCATGGCAATTCCCATAGCTTTGGCGGAAGCTGAAAGTTTTTCTGCATCAACTCCGTTCAAGGCACCTGGGTCAGAAGAACGAACACCGAGACGACTTGCTTTGTTTTCAAGAAGGTAATTCATCTCAGCAATCTTGTATTCTGGTACATTGTCCAAACGCTCTAGTGGCGCGTGAAGGAATTTCTCACGATTCACAAAGTCATCTGCCCATTGAACGATAACTTCGTGTGCACCAAGTGCATAAGCCTCTTTAACGATTAAGTGAGCCAACTCACGTTGCTCCACATCGATTGAGAGAGCCAAGGTATGACCAGGTTGCACATTCACACCGTTTGCAACCAACAACTTAGCATATTTTTCTAGATTTTCTTTAAAATTTGGTAAAACCATTCTTGTTTTCTCTTTTCTATTTTTATTTTTCTTTCAAAGCAGAAAATAATCCTGCCAAAGCAATAGCACCTGACAAGAGTGCTGTCGATAGAAGAATTGTCTGATCAACAAGTTCTAACTGATATTCAAAAACTTTTTGAGCTGGCTTGTTTTCCGCAAAAATTCTAAGTTTCATCAAATGTCCTTTCTTATTCTTCGTACTCTCCTAGATAGAGACGTTGAGCCTCTGGGCTGTTAGTGAGGATATCTACATAAGTTTCATAGTCATCAAGCAGGGGCTTTCCCAAAGAGATATCTTGTTCTGGATTTATATTTTTCCCATAAAGATAGCAAAGGTAGAGACGCTCATTGAGTGTTGGAAATACTTCAATGGACATGTGTTCAGCCTGACCTACTCGTTCCCAATCCTGTTCTTTGATATCTGGTATGATATAAGCTTGGAAAAGTCCCATAAGTGGATTATCTTCTGGTTGACCACTGTCCTTATCCGCTAGAACTAAAGAACAGCGTCGACCAAAACCAGCAAGTTGGCGCTCACTTCCCTTTACCGAAACAGTAATAGGATGCCCTCCAATATGGCTATAAATCCATTCTTTAGGCAGTTCATAATCTAACAGGGGGTTCACTTCTTTAACAATCGTTACAGGACTATAGCGTAGAAACTGGCGAGTAACAGCCTTACAAAAGAGGATATCCTCCTCTTTCAAGGTCACTCCCTTCCAATTATTTTCCTCGTTAAAATGGTTGAAAAATACCAGATAGGGATCACGCACCATTTGTGCTAATACGTAAACGCCATTTCGCAAACGTATGGAAATAACTTTCCCTGGTTTCCAGGGTGTTGCTCTTTTTTTCTTTTCCATCATGATACAACCTCAAACCTACACAAGACATTTCAAACTATTAAAACAAATCATCAAACAAACTCAACTGGTTATCCTCTGGCATATTGCCGAGAATGCCCATTTCATCCATCTTTTCAACCAAGGTTGAGGAGAGTCCTCCACGCTTGCGTAACTCAGTTTTAGAGAGGAATTCTCCCTCTTGACGGGCACGAACCAATTGCTTGGCAACGTTCTCTCCTAGTCCATCCATAGCGACAAACGGCGGGATAAGGGTGTCTCCATCGATGATGAATTCAGTCGCATCACTGCGATAGAGGTCCAATTTGCCGAACTTAAAACCACGTTCCCACATCTCGTTGACAATTTCAAGAGTTGTATAGAGATCAATTTCCACATTAGAGGCTTCATTGTTCTTACGTTTTTCAGCAATTTCTTGCACCTTGCGTTTGATGGCATCCAAGCCTGCCCCCATAGTTTTGATATCAAAGGCCTTAGCACGGATGGAGAAGTAAGCACAGTAGTAATAAATCGGATGGTGAACCTTGAAGTAGGCTACACGCAAGGCCATCATAACGTAGGCTGCCGCATGGGCTTTAGGGAACATGTACTTGATTTTCCCACAAGATTCGATATACCATTCAGGTACATTGTTAGCCTTCATAGCCTCTATATAACCATTGCGCTCTTCTTCTGAGATTTTGAGCCACAAGCCCTTACGCACTCGCTCCATGATGGTAAAGGCCATCTTTGGATCAAGACCAGCGTGCATGAGGTAAACCATGATGTCATCCCGACACCCGATAACGGTTGAAAGGTCCGCAATCCCTGCCTTAATCAAGTCCTGGGCATTTCCCAACCATACATCGGTACCGTGAGACAGTCCAGAAAGCTGAAGTAACTCTGCAAAAGTCGTCGGATGGGTTTCATCCACCATGCCTCGAACAAAGTTAGTTCCAAACTCTGGAATACCAAGCATACCAGTTGAAGTTCCGATTTGTTCAGGCGTCACTCCCAGAATATCGGTACCCGAAAAGAGGGCCATGACACCAGGATCATCCATTGGGATATCATTTGGATCAATGCCTGACAAGTCCTGAAGTTTCCGAATCATGGTCGGATCATCATGACCCAGGACATCGAGTTTGAGGACGTTCTCATCGATATCGTGGAAGTTAAAGTGAGTAGTCTGCCATTCAGCAGTCACATCATCTGCAGGATACTGTACTGGTGTAAAGTCATAGACATCCATATAGTTAGGGATAACAACAATTCCCCCTGGGTGCTGACCAGTCGTCCGTTTGACACCGGCAGCTCCTTGAGCAAGGCGCTCCACTTCAGCCTCTCGGTAGAATTTGCCATAGTCACGCTCGTAACCCTTGACAAATCCATAGGCTGTCTTGGCAGCCACCGTACCTACCGTTCCTGCGCGGAAGGCATATTCTTCCCCAAAGATATCTCGAACATCCAAGTGGGCGCTTGGCTGATCTTCCCCTGAGAAGTTCAAATCGATATCGGGTACCTTGTCTCCATCAAAACCAAGGAAGGTCTCGAAAGGAATGTCCTGTCCATTCTTGCTGAGCTTGTGGCCACAGTTTGGACAGTCTTTATCTGGCATATCAAATCCTGAACCATAGGAACCATCCGTGATAAACTCACTGTACTGACACTGACCACAGACATAGTGAGGAGAGAGAGGATTAACCTCTGTAATCCCAATCATGGTCGCAACGAAACTAGATCCGACAGACCCACGAGAACCAACCAAGTAGCCTCGTTCGTTGGAACGGTGTACTAGCATCTGTGAAGCCAGATATATCACAGCGAAACCATTCCCCAGGATAGAAGTCAATTCCTTTTCAATCCGTAGATCAACGATATCTGGCAGTGGATTTCCATATATTTCAAAAGCTTTTTTATAGGTTAATTCGGCAACGGTTTCTTCGGCTTGGTCAATGAAAGGTGTATACAAATCACCTTTAACGACCTCAACAGGCTCAAAGATTTCTGCTAAAGAATTGGTATTTTCAATGACAATCTTACGAGCCAAATCTTCTCCTAGAAAGGCAAATTCATCCAACATTTCATTGGTTGTTCTAAAATGTGCCTTTGGTAGCGGAGCTGGTTGAGCAGCTTCTCCATGACCGATCGTTCGGTTAATCATGGCTCCCTGACCTAGACTTCGCACGATGATTTCTCGATAAATCTCATCCTCGGGTTCGAGATAGTGGACATTTCCTGTCGCAAGAACCGGCTTGCCGAGGCGATCTCCAACCTCTATCAAACTCTTGATGATGGTGTGGAGCTCCTCCATGTCCTTGACCTGCTCTTTGGCAATCAGAGGTGCATAGATAGCTGGAGGCATCACCTCGATAAAGTCATAGTATTTAGCCACTTCGACTGCCGCATCTACACCTTGTGACACGACTGCATCAAAGACTTCCCCTTCTGTACAGGCTGAACCTAAGATCAAACCTTCTCGATGGGCATCTAGCACCGTACGTGGAATCCGTGGAACTCCTTCAAAGTACTGAGTATTTGAAAGAGACACCAGTTTAAAGATATTTTTCAAGCCCACCTGATTTTTCACATAGATGGTCGCATGCTTGACACGAGCTTTTTTATATGAATCTGGACTGATTAAATCAAGGTTTAATCGTGCTAAGTCCGTCACACCGTGTTTTTCTGCTACTTCTTTGATAAAGATAAAGAGCAGACGGCCAGTTGCTTCCGCATCATAGTTGGCCATATGGTGGTGTTCTAGAGCTACACCAAAACGTTTGGTCAAGGGTCCCAAACCATGTCGCTTGTACTCTGGATAGAGATTTCTAGCGAACTCTAGCGTATCGACGACAGGTTGAGTAATTTTTGGCAGACCGTGACGCTCATAGTTGGCATTCATAAAGCCAACGTCAAAGCTTGCATTATGGGCTACAAGAACTGTATCTTTACAGAATTCTTGGAATTCTTTCAGAACTTGAACCAAGGGTTTAGCATTTTTTACATGGTCATCCGTAATTCCTGTCAATTCCGTAGTAAAGGCTGACAAGGGATGCCCTGGATTGATAAATTCATCAAATTCAGCAATGATATTGCCCTTATACATCTTGGAAGCCGCCACCTGAATCAAGTCATTATAGATAGCTGATAGACCTGTCGTTTCCACGTCAAAGACTACATAGGTAGCTTCAGAGAGGTTCATCTCAACTTCGTTATAGACGATAGGAACACGGTCTTCAACGATATTGGCTTCCATCCCATAAATGAGCTGAATACCAGCTTTCTTGGCTGCCTTATAACCATGAGGGAATGACTGCACATTGCCGTGGTCTGTGATTGCCACTGCTTTGTGGCCCCACTTAGCAGCTGTCGCAATGAGTTCTTCAACTTCAGGCAAAGCATCCATAGTCGACATATTGGTATGGGCATGAAACTCAACACGACGCTCACCCTCTGGCATCAAGTCTTTACGTTCATAGTGAACAACTTCCTGCACATCTTGCACATTCATGGTCAAATCTCGCGTGAAATTATTGACCTCAACATTCCCACGAACACGGAGCCAAGAATTCTTCTTGATCATGTCAAACTTCTGCGCTTCCTCTTCATTCTTGACCCATTTTTGCATAGAAAAACTAGAAGTATAGTCCGTTATCTTGAAGTTAATCAAGACACGACCCGTTCTAGTCACCTTATGCTCAACATCAAAGACAACTCCTTCAAAAACCAATCTATTTTCTTCGGTATTGACCTCGATCATAGGAGTAATTTCTGCCTTGTCAAGTTTAGGCTTAGCAGCTGCCTTCTTGGCTTGAAAATCAAAGACAGGTTTGTCCTCAACTGGAGGAGGCGGGGCCATCTGTTCTAACTGTTCCATAGCCCGAAGAGTTTCTTCATTGGCTGCTTGGATAATCATTTGATTTTCCGTCTGGAAGGCTTCTTGTTCTTCCCTTGTCAGCTCTTCATTTTTTTCTAAGATGCAAGAAAGTTTAGGAAAACCAAAAAATTCCAGCTGTTTGCTAAGATTTGGCAGATGATTTTTCCTAAAATGCTCTGTATCTGCAGCTTCAGAGGCTTCAATAATCAACTGATCATTTTCAAAGCGAACTTGAAAATTCTGATAAATAGAACGAAAACCTTGACTAGCACAAGGTCCTTCCGAAAAAGCCTCTCGATAGTAGGCTTGTAAAAGTTCTCTAGAAAAATCTTGATTTCTCGTTTTAATCTCAAAACTAGCCTGATTTCCTGTTTTTGAGAATTCATCCTTCAAACCTCTTTTCAACTCTAGAAAAAGTTCAAAAGGCAAGATATTTTCAAAAACAAAACGAAACTCCCAAACTTTGCTTCGTTTATGAACAATAACTTGTTCTATTTCAGCCTGAAAGAAGGCCTCATGATTTCTCATTTCAGCGGGTATTCCCAACTGATTCATTAAAATTTCAAAAGTGGTTGACATCCATTTTCCTCACAATATACTCCTTCTATTTTACCATATTTGAGGCACTTTTACCTATTTCTACCAAACAGAAAAAGAAGCCACAAAGTGACTTCTTTTAAAGTGACGGTGAATTATTCTTCACCTTTGTTTTTCTTAATGATTTCTTCTTGTACTGACTTAGGTACATCTTCGTAGTGGTCAAATACCATCATAAATGTACCACGTCCTTGTGATGCAGAACGAAGAACTGTTGCGTAACCAAACATTTCAGCAAGTGGAACGTAAGCACGAACGATTTGGCTGTTACCGTGTGCTTCCATACCATCTACACGTCCACGACGAGCAGTTACGTGACCCATAACATCACCAAGGTTTTCTTCTGGAACAGTGATTGTTACAAGCATCATTGGTTCAAGGATAGCTGGTTGTGCAGTCTTAGCAGCTTCTTTAAGTGCAAGAGATGCAGCGATCTTGAAGGCAGTTTCAGATGAGTCGACATCGTGGTATGAACCATCGTAAAGCTTAGCTTTAACGTCAACCATTGGGTAACCAGCAAGAACACCGTTAGCCATAGATTCTACCAAACCTTTTTCAACCGCTGGGATAAATTCACGAGGAACCACACCACCGACGATTGCGTTTTCGAATTCGAATCCTTTTCCTTCTTCGTTTGGAGTAAATTCAATCCATACATCACCGAACTGACCTTTACCACCAGACTGACGTTTGAAGAATCCACGTGCTTGAGTAGAAGCGCGGAATGTTTCACGGTAAGATACTTGAGGAGCACCTACGTTCGCTTCAACTTTGAACTCACGACGCATACGGTCAACAAGGACGTCAAGGTGAAGCTCACCCATACCAGAGATAACTGTTTCACCAGTTTCAACGTTTGTTTCAACGCGGAATGTTGGATCTTCTTCAGCCAATTTTTGAAGGGCGATACCCATCTTGTCTTGGTCTGCTTTAGATTTAGGTTCAACCATCAATTGGATAACTGGTTCTGGAACGTTGATTGACTCAAGGATGATTTTAGCTTTTTCATCTGTCAACGAGTCACCAGTTGTAGTGTCTTTCAAACCAACGGCAGCAGCGATATCACCTGAGTAAACAGTGTCGATTTCTTGACGGCTGTTAGCGTGCATTTGAAGGATACGTCCGATACGTTCACGTTTACCTTTAGAAGTGTTCAATACGTAAGAACCTGATTGAAGAACACCTGAGTAAACACGGAAGAATGTCAAACGACCTACGAATGGGTCAGTCATGATCTTGAAGGCAAGAGCTGCAAATGGCTCTTCATCAGATGCTGGACGAGTTTCTTCTTCATCTGTATCTGGGTTGATACCTTTGATCGCTGGGATGTCAAGTGGGCTTGGAAGGTAGTCGATAACCGCATCAAGCATCAATTGAACACCTTTGTTCTTGAAGGCAGAACCACACAATACTGGGAAGAATTCAACGTTGATAGTCGCTTTACGGATACCAGCTTTCAATTCTTCGTTAGTGATTTCTTCACCTTCGAGGTATTTCATCATCAATTCTTCATCAGTTTCAGCAACTGCTTCGATCAATTTTTCACGGTACTCTTGAGCTTGGTCAAGGTATTCAGCTGGAATGTCTTCTTCAAGGATATCTGTACCAAGGTCATTAGTATAGATTTCAGCTTTCATCTTGATCAAGTCGATGATCCCACGGAAGTCATCTTCAGCACCGATTGGCAATTGAATTGGGTGTGCATTTGCTTGAAGACGATCGTGAAGTGTGCTTACTGAGTAAAGGAAGTCAGCACCGATTTTGTCCATTTTGTTTGCAAATACGATACGAGGAACTCCGTACTCAGTTGCTTGACGCCAAACTGTTTCAGTTTGAGGCTCAACACCTGATTGTGAGTCAAGAACTGTAACCGCACCGTCCAATACACGAAGAGAACGTTGTACTTCGATTGTGAAGTCCACGTGTCCTGGTGTGTCGATGATGTTTACGCGGTGGTTGTTCCATTGAGCTGTTGTCGCAGCAGATGTGATAGTGATACCACGTTCTTGCTCTTGCTCCATCCAGTCCATTTGTGACGCACCTTCGTGAGTTTCACCGATTTTGTGGATTTTACCAGTGTAGTAAAGGATACGCTCAGTTGTAGTTGTTTTACCAGCATCGACGTGAGCCATGATACCGATATTACGAGTTTTTTCAAGTGAAAATTCGCGTGCCATGAGGTTTGTTTCTCCTATATTTTTTTATTTCTATTCTATTATAACACGATTTAATAAAAACGGATAGGCAGGACCTACCCGTTCTCAATGTTTTCATGTTATTGTTGGCTTCAACTTGCGGAATGGTAAGCTGAGTTGTACTCGAGCTAAAGTTAATTAGCCGATTTGAGCCGGAACGGGATGCTGTGTGAAAAAGATAAACTTCCTTGTATTCGTCGAATACTGCGCCAGTTTCCTATTTTCACTTTGCATCCTTGCCGTTCCTAGCATCATGATTTTACCAACGGAAGTGTGCGAAGGCACGGTTAGCTTCAGCCATACGGTGAGTGTCTTCACGTTTCTTAACTGCTGCACCAGTGTTGTTAGCAGCATCCAAGATTTCTTTTGCAAGACGATCTTGCATTGTGTGTTCACCACGAAGGCGAGCGATTGTTACCAACCAACGAAGTCCAAGTGTTGTACGACGTTCTGGACGAACTTCAACTGGGACTTGGTAGTTAGAACCACCAACACGACGTGCACGTACTTCAAGTACAGGCATGATGTTTTCCATAGCTGTTTCAAATACTTCAAGTGCATCGTTACCAGTAACTTCTTTGATTTGTTCAAAAGCACCGTAAACGATTGAAGCAGCTGTACCACGTTTACCGTCAAGCATAACGCGGTTGATAAGACGAGTAACTAATTGTGAATTGTAAAGCGGATCTGGCAATACGTCACGTTTTGGAGCTCTATTTTTACGACTCATTTCTCTTTATCCCCTTTCCTTATGCTTTTTTCGGACGTTTAGTACCGTATTTAGAACGGCCTTGTTTACGATCGTTAACACCTGCAGTATCAAGTGCACCACGGACGATATGGTAACGTACCCCTGGAAGGTCTTTTACACGTCCACCGCGAAGAAGCACCACACTGTGCTCTTGCAAGTTGTGTCCGATACCTGGGATGTAGGCAGTAACTTCGATAAGGTTGCTCAAACGTACACGAGCAAATTTACGAAGGGCAGAGTTAGGTTTTTTAGGTGTCATTGTCCCAACACGAGTTGCAACACCACGTTTTTGTGGTGAAGAAACGTTTGTTTGAACTTTTTTATGACTGTTGTAACCAACGTTCAAAGCTGGTGATTTAGATTTTTCTACTTTTGATTTACGCGGTTTGCGAACCAATTGGTTAATTGTAGGCATCTACATTCTCCTGTGTTTTTTTATTTTTGGTGATGATACACTTGGTGACAGCTATCATCTGTGTGTACTTTTGCAACATTTGTCAGCACGTCCCTGTACACTCTTGAGAGACCAAAAGTAAAAAGTACCGTCTATTATTGTACCACGTTTTTTCTATTTTTGTCAATATATTTCTTCTTATTTTTTGACTTCTTTACTCTAAAAATTCTATGAAAACGGTCACCTGCCAGATAGACTCTTCAACCGACCACATAGACAAAGCTTCTTGTAATTGTCTAAAAAATGGTGTTTAATAGATTTGTAAGCAAGAGATCTCTATTACAAATTTATAAAGGAGAAATTATGAAACTCAGACTTGATATTGATCAGCAATACACCGAAGAGCGAATCATCATAGAAGCACCATCTTTGTCCCCTAGAGTTCAAAAAGTTCAAGACTTTGTTCAATCACTGGATCAAAACGAAACTCTTAAAGGAAAATTCCAAGACCAGGTCTACTTGATTCAGATTAGTAAAATTCAACGTATATATATTGAAAATCGCAAGGTCTTAGCCGAGACTGATCAGCAGACATATACTCTTGATATCCGTCTCTACCAAGCAGTTGACATTTTGCCTGCTTCCTTTATCCAAATTTCCCAATCGGAAATTGTCAACATCGATGCTATTAGTCATCTAAAACTAACCTCTAACGGCTTGATTGAAATCTATCTAAAAAATGACAGTTTCACCTACTCATCTCGCCGTTACCTCAAAACTATTAAGGAGAAATTAGAACTATGAAAAAACAACTATTTCACGATGCCACAACTGGTATCCTCATCGGCCTCATCCTATCTATTATCTTTTCTTTTATCTTTTCACCAAGCAACTACGCACCACTTAGCCCCAACTCTTTGATTGGCCAATTCATGATCCAACAACAGGTACATGGCGCTCTAGTTTTGCTCTACTGTTCTATCATCTGGGCAGCTATCGGAGTCCTCTTTAGTTTTGGTAGCCGTCTCTTTGCCAAAGACTGGAGCCTTCTTCGTGCTACTGTCACTCACTTCTTCCTCATGCTATTAGGTTTTGTTCCTCTAGCAATTCTGGCAGGTTGGTTTCCACTTCGCTGGACTTTCATCCTTCAACTCATCCCAGAGTTTGCCATCGTCTATCTCATCATCTGGGCGATTCTCTATAAAAGAGAATCAAAGAAGGTTGCCCACATCAACCAATTATTGGCTCAGAAGAAATAATGCAACAGAAACCCACTCATAGGACTGAGTGGGTTTTTGCTTATAATTTTTGCTTCCATTCTAACAAGAGGTTCATGGCCTGCATCGGTGTCATATTGTACACATCTACTTTAGCCAATTCTGCTAGGATAGGATTTTCTTCCGCCGAGTCAAATAGGGAAATTTGTTCAGAGACTGCATGTATTTGTTTCATTGGAGCAGGACTTTCCTGACCTTGACTCTCTAATTGAGTTAAAATTTCATCTGCTCTTTTCAGCAAGTCTGCTGGCAAACCTGCAATCTTAGCGACGTGAATCCCGTATGATTTATCAGCTGGTCCTGGTTCTATCTTATGAAGGAAGGTAACCTGTCCATTTTGCTCAAGCGTAGCCACGTGAACGTTAACCAGATGTCCCAGACTAGTCTCCAAACTAGTCAATTCATGGTAATGAGTCGCAAAAAGAGTCTTGGCTCCAATATGCTCATGGATGTACTCTATGATGGCCTGAGCCAAGGCCATGCCATCATAGGTTGCCGTTCCGCGTCCTAGCTCATCAAAGAGAATGAGAGATTTCTCAGTCGCATGCGCAATGGCATTATTGGCTTCCATCATCTCTACCATAAAGGTGGACTGACCTGAAACCAAGTCATCTGCCGCCCCGATACGAGTAAAAATTGCATCAAAGATTGGCAAGTGAGCACTTTCTGCTGGCACATAAGAACCCAGCTGGGCCATAACTGCTGTCATAGCTAGCTGACGCATATAGGTTGACTTCCCGCTCATATTAGGCCCTGTAATCAGCTGGATGCTAGTATCTTCACCCATTTGGATACTATTGGGAATATAGGTTTGGGCTCCCATGACCTTCTCAACGACAGCGTGACGACCTTTTTGAATGTCAATTCGCGAATCCTGACCAAACTCTGGACGGATCAAGTGTTGATTTTCTGCTACTACCGCTAGTCCTTGTAAGACATCGACAGTAGCGATTCCTTGGGCCAGGGCTTGTAGACGTTGGATATACTTACCAACTTCTTCACGGATACGCATAAAGATTTCATATTCAAGGCTGGCTGACTTCTCACGCGCCTCTAGCATTTCTCCCTCGATACGCGCCAACTCCTCTGTCCCAAAACGCTCAGAGTTTTTCAACGTAGCCTTACGGAAAAAGTGGGCTGGTACATTTCCTAGCTGCGAGTTTGTGACATGGAAATAGTAGCCATCCTTTTTATTGTAATCAATCTTGAGCGTACTGATGCCAGAGTTTTCTCTTTCCTTAGCCTCAATTTCAGCAATCCAGCTGGTTCCTTCTCTCAGTACCCGACGATACTTGTCCAAGGTCTCATCAAAGCCCGTCCGAATAATACCACCTTCGGTAATCACATGTGGAGCCTCTGGGGCAATGGCTGCGCTAATAAGACTTTCCAATTCAGGAATAGCATCTAGTTGTTCAATTAGATAGGCAAGCGCTGGTTGCTGCATTCCCTCCAAGATTGCTCGAATCCGAGGAACGCTCCCCAAGGTAGTCGCTAGCTGCAAGAGGTCTTTAGGATTGCTTTTCCCAAAAGAGACTCGACTTGCCAGACGTTCGATATCGTAGACTCCCTTGAGGCTTTCTGTCAAATCACCACGCTCAAAGAAATAATCCAGAAAGACCTGTACAACCTCCTGACGTTCAAGGATACGATCCTTGTCAATCAAGGGACGGTGGATCCAAGAGCGCAAAAGACGCATTCCCATGGCAGTCTTAGTCTCATCCAGCAACCAGAAAAGACTCCCTTGTTTCTTGCCAGAACGAGCATTTTCTACTAGATCTAAACTAGCCTTGGTTGCATAATCCATCTGCAAGAAATCCTTAATTTCATAACGGACAACTGGCTTCAAGTGATTCAACTCTCTCATCTGAGTCCGATGAACATACTGAAGAAGCTTACTGCTGGCAGCTTGTTCAATAGGCGCCAAGCGTGGATCCAGTAGATGTACGTCTTCAAATGATTCTTGCTCATAGGAAAGCACCAAATTCATTTGACGGCTGAGAATCTGTTCTTCCTCTTCAGTTAAGGCATAGCCGATGACAACTTCTCTTGCCTTAAGATTTCGGATTTCACCACAGACCAGGGTAAAATCCAATAAACCTGTCACATAGAAATCACCCGTCACTAAGTCCATGTATGCCAAACCAAATTGCTGACCGTCACGGTCGATAGCCACCAAAAAGTTGTTTTGACTATCTGGTTTACTACTATCGACGACTGTACCAGGGGTAATCACCTGCACAACCTCGCGCTTAACAACCCCTACTACCTGCTTAGGATCCTCCATCTGCTCAGCAATGGCAACCTTGTAGCCACGCTCCACTAGGACATCAATATACTGTTGTGCTGAGTGATAAGGAACTCCAGCCATGGGAATAGGATTGTCAGCATTCTTATTGCGACTGGTTAGTGAGATTTCTAGTATCTGGGCAGCATTAACTGCATCTTCGTAAAACAACTCATAAAAATCACCCATACGAAAGAGCAAAAAAGCATCTGGATATTGTTTTTTTATATCCACATACTGTTGCATGCCAGGTGATAATTTTTCTGTCGTCATCCATTCTCTCCTTGTTAAAAATAGTCTTGAGAGAGACTCCCAAGACCTTATCTATCCTTCATCAAATCTAACAAACGATCTTCCATGAGTTTAGCGACATGCTGATCTCGGCAGATGACCAAGAGAGTATTGGCACCCGCAACTGTTCCTAAAATCCATTCATCCTTGTTGGCATCGACAACATTGGCTAAAACTGCTGCTTCACCCAATTTAGTGTGCAAAACTAAGGTAAACTCAGCTCTTGCTACACCTTCCAAATGATGGGATAAAAACTCAACCAGGTCAATCTTCTCTGTCTCATTTGCTAGTACGTAGTAGACCTTATCATTTTTCTTAACCTTGGTCAAGCCCAGTTCGCGAAGGTCACGCGACAATGTCGTTTGCGTCACAAAAACATTGCGTGCTTCTAACCGATCCTGGATCTCTTTTTGAGTCCCTAATTTTTCCTCAGTGATCATTTGTTTGATTAACTGATGGCGTTCTCTTTTTCTCATAACATCCTCTCGAGTGAATATTTATAACATTTTCAACTATTTAATAAGAACATTATACCAAAAAAACCGAATATTTCAAAAAAATT
Source organism: Streptococcus sp. SK140 (assembly GCF_000259525.1). Classification (NCBI taxonomy): domain Bacteria; kingdom Bacillati; phylum Bacillota; class Bacilli; order Lactobacillales; family Streptococcaceae; genus Streptococcus; species Streptococcus sp. SK140. The sequence goes on from NZ_AJML01000032.1 coordinate 76,459, forward strand.
CTTATCATTCCTCAAAATTATGATAAAATAGAAGAAAAGTCCAAAGGAGTTTATAATGAATACAAAACAATTGATCGCTAGCGAACTGGCTAGTGTCATTGAGAGCCTGGATCAAGAGGCTATTTTAAATTTACTAGAACAACCCAAAAACTCTGATATGGGAGACATCGCCTTCCCTGCCTTTACTCTAGCAAAAGTTGAGAGAAAAGCTCCACAAATGATTGCAGCAGATATCGCTGAAAAAATCAATAGCCAAGCCTTTGAAAAAGTCGTCGCTACTGGACCTTATGTTAACTTCTTCCTTGATAGAAATGCCATTTCTGCTCAAGTATTACAAGCTGTTATCACTGAAAAAGAACACTATGCTGACCAAAATATTGGTAAACAAGAAAATGTTGTTATCGACATGTCTAGTCCCAATATTGCTAAGCCATTCTCTATTGGTCACCTCCGCTCAACTGTTATCGGAGATAGCTTGTCACATATTTTCCAAAAAATCGGTTATCAAACAGTCAAGGTCAACCATTTAGGAGACTGGGGTAAACAGTTTGGAATGCTGATTGTTGCCTACAAAAAATGGGGCGATGAAGAAGCTGTAAAAGCTCATCCGATTGATGAACTTCTTAAACTCTACGTTCGCATCAATGCTGAAGCTGAAAATGACCCTAGCTTGGATGAAGAAGCACGCGAATGGTTCCGTAAACTTGAAAATGGAGACGAGGAAGCTCTCGCACTTTGGCAATGGTTCCGTGATGAAAGTTTGGTGGAATTTAACCGCCTTTACAATGAATTGAAGGTTGAATTCGACAGCTACAACGGGGAAGCCTTCTACAATGACAAGATGGATGCAGTTGTAGACATCCTTTCTGAAAAAGGACTTTTGGTCGAATCAGAAGGTGCCCAAGTCGTGAATCTTGAAAAATATGGAATTGAACACCCAGCTCTTATCAAGAAATCTGACGGTGCAACTCTCTACATCACACGTGACTTGGCAGCTGCCCTTTACCGTAAAAACGAATACCAATTTGCTAAATCTATCTACGTCGTTGGTCAAGAGCAATCTGCTCACTTTAAACAACTCAAGGCTGTCTTGCAAGAGATGGGTTACGATTGGAGTCAAGATATTGTCCATGTTCCTTTTGGATTGGTAACAAAAGAAGGCAAGAAACTCTCTACTCGTAAAGGGAATGTTATCTTACTAGAGCCTACTGTCGCAGAAGCCATCAGCCGTGCCAAAGCGCAAATCGAAGCTAAAAATCCGGAACTTGAAAATAAAGACCAGGTTGCTCATGCTGTTGGAGTTGGAGCCATTAAATTCTATGACCTTAAAACTGACCGTACAAATGGATACGACTTCGACCTTGAAGCTATGGTATCCTTTGAAGGCGAAACTGGTCCTTATGTTCAATACGCCTATGCTCGTATCCAATCCATCTTGCGCAAAGCCGATTTCAAACCAGAAACAGGTGCCAACTATAGCTTGAATGATCCTGAAAGCTGGGAAATTATTAAACTCATCCAAGATTTCCCACGTATTATCAACCGTGCGGCGGATAACTTTGAACCTTCTATCATTGCTAAATTTGCAATTAGCTTAGCGCAAGCCTTCAACAAATATTACGCTCACACTCGTATCTTGGATGAAAGTCCAGAACGCGACAGTCGTTTAGCCCTCAGCTATGCAACTGCAGTTGTCCTCAAAGAAGCACTTCGTTTGTTGGGTGTAGAAGCACCAGAGAAGATGTAATTCGTTACAAGAGACTGGAACTAAAGTTCCTAGTCTCTTGACGGCAATCGCTATCGGGCGATTTGCCTAAACGCCTTACTAATGCATCCAAATAATTAATATCGACTTATTTGGATGCATGTCGTGATCTTAAAGTTACTGGAATTAAAGTTCCTAATTGTTAGACGCTAGCTGCTTTTATGCGGACTAGCTAACTGCTTCACTAGTCATGTTCTCTAAATATAATCGATTTAGAGAACATGACATCGTAACTATGGCGAATTGCCTAAACGCTTCACTAATTCACCTAACCAAATAATATCGATTTGGTTAGGCTCATGTCGTAGGCTTTTAATCACTTTATTGTAATGCAGTCTAAGTAACTAACGCCAAATCCTATTCAGAGTTTGGCTAGGCGCTTCACTAGTCTTTCGATAGAAATATTATCGATTTCTACCGAAAGACGTCTCAATCTTAAAGTTACGGGATTACAGAGCGATTTAAGCAACCAATCCTAAACCTCTAGGACTTTTATTTGGTACTAGGGGCGGAGTGCATTACATCTACTATTTTAGATTAGCGATCACTTGCCTAATTTCTATATTGTCATTACTTGAAAAGCGAAAAATCTTTTTCGCTTTTCTCTTGCTATTAATTTCTTTATCACTTAGGGAGAGATTTTATGAGCCAATATGCTTATATTTTAGTTGTCATCAGTCTTGTCGCTCTTTTTCTCATCAACAAATACGAAAAGGAAAAACTACAAAGACTTCTACAAGAACAGCTGTTAAAGGATGAATCTTTTCGCGCTACTATCAAGGAAAAGATTCAAACAACAGAAAACATCAACGATGTCATCGACTACATCAATAAGGGATATCGTTTGGGAATCATGATTTCAAAGGAAATTGTTGAAGACATCAGAAAATGAAAAAGGATTCGAGATGCATTTCTCGAGTCTTTTTATTTATTTCTGACAGCTAAGATTTCTACCAGGATAACAATCCCTAAGGATACCATGGTTCCAAATGGTGCTGCATCTTCATCAAAAATTTTCTCAGAGAACAGTAGCAGAGCAATCGCTAATAGTAGCAAAGCACTGCATAGCATAATATCCTTGAAGCTTGGTTTGCGTTTTATATACTTTAAAAATGATTTCTGTAGTTTACTCATTTCGATTGTCCCCTTTTTAAGTAAATCCTTTATTCATGGAATAAAACTCTTCCTCAGAAAATCTAGCCTCTTACAAAACTTCTAATTCATAGAGTTCCGCGATAATTCCTGCAACCTTTTTAATATCTCCCAGCATTCCACGCATCTCAAAGTCAGCTAGAACAGGGAAACCAAAGCGTTGGCTGTATTGTTTAGCCGTCAAACAGTATTGGTTGTTAAAGTTACGATTACCGGATCCTACAACACCAAAACACTTGCTGGCATTGTCACCATAGGCGATAAAATCCCCTACTGGAGTGGTCAAAATCTCCACATCTCCGTTATCAACACCATTGCCACCTTCTAGATAAGTCGGTAGGAAAGCCACATATGGGTTGGTCATTTCAAAGAAGTCTTCCCCTTCCTTGACCAAATCTTTAATATGAATTTTTTCTACTTCAATGTTCTCATACTGTTCTAATAGGTAAGCCTTCAATCGTGTTACGAAACTCTCCGTATTTCCGCTCAGACTGATGTAGACCAAGGAAACTTTTTTCATGCTCTCCTCCTTTTTTTGAATCATAAAAAAATAACTACCAAGATTGTATCTTGATAGTTATCCTTTGTCAACTCTTAGGCCAGTTCTTCCTCTTCTTGAGCTTCTGTTAATTCTTTTTGCTGACGCCACATTTTATAGAAGACGATTGCTAGGAAGATAACATTGAGTACGATCCCAAAAATGGCTGAACCTTTGGCACCAAGCTCCGCTCCCATACGGATGTTAGGATCTGTAAAAAGTGAAACCGCATCCTGAACGCCGATAAAGTTGTAGATAGAACCAACGATGGCAACGAAGACATAAGCAAGATAAGTGTAGTTAGCCAATTGAAGGTTTTTACGAATAAGGAAAACCAAAGCCACAACAACTAGAATAACAGATAAAACAACCAAGAGAATGCTGAAGACAGAATGGCCATGCTCCGATACCTTAATGGTGTAATCAACGAGCTCCTTAGCATAAGTAGCATTAACACCTGATGCTGATGTTTCTAGATTGCTCATACCCTCCGCAGTAGGTACTGGAGATATGATTCCAAATAGCGACATTGCTGAGAGTAAAGCTGAAAAAATCAGTAATACCCATAGATAGATTGGTTTCTTTTTCATCAAAACAACCCCCTTATGTTTTTTAGTTTATTATAGCATATTTTAACAAGCAAAACAAATCCTACAAGTTGGCTTCCACCTGTTTTCGATAGGCTTTAGGAGACTTTCCACATAGCTTTCGAAAGACCTTATAGAAATAACCAACATTACTGTAACCAACTGTATAACAGATATCCTCAATACTATCATTAGTAGATAGCAAGAGTTGCTGGGCAGCCTTAATGCGTTGCTTATTGAGAAGCTCCGCAAAGGTGGAATTGGTTTCCTTCTTGATTAGCTGGCCCAAATAAACGGGATTGATAAAGAGATCCTTGCTGATATCCTTGAGAGAAAGTTCTTTTTTGTAGTCTCTACCAATGACTTCAAGCACACTAACTACATTTTCATTCATGCGGTATTGGCCAAAGAAGGAAGTCAAGGTCTCTTTGGTATAAGCGACTAAGTCCTCAAAAGTTGTAATGGCATGGATGTTTTTGACAATATCTGTCATGTCGTCTGCCTTCAAATGCTCAAAAAGATGGAAAACATCCATAACAAACTGAGTAAAGAGCTGCTTAGTGATAGAGACTCTCGGTGTATTTTCAAGAACAATCTTCTCAAGCAAGGTCAACTCCTCGATAATCTGCTGAAGATTTCCCTGGATAATCACTCGATAAATGGGTTCGTAGTAAGAAAAGAGACTTTCAGACTGATCTAAATTGACCGAACCATAAAAGAGTGTCTTTTCAATATCACGCTTCCATTTTTCAAAGTTGGCTTGATAAGGTGCCTCAAAAGGCATGACCAACAAGCCCTCAAATTCCTGATCTGCAAGGACAATTTGCCAGTCCTGACCTAGAACGTAGTAAGGAATGACAAAATTCCCTTGTTTTTCCTTAGAAAGTCCGATCCACCAATTTTCTTTTTGGCTGAGATGAGTCTTGAATGCTTCTTCATCTAGTTGCTGGCTCAATATTTCGGGCTCATGAGATTTTTCACCAAGCTGACTGGCAATCTTTTCAAGCAAGCGTTCAAGCTCAACCTTATCGACTGGTTTGACCAGATAATCAACGACATTGAGATTCATGGCTTTTTTGACATAGTCAAATTCTTGGTAGCCTGAAAGGAGGATATAGTAAGCATTTGGCAACAACTCCTTCATCTCCCCAATCATCTCAAGCCCTGTCTTGTCAGGCATATTGACATCAGAAATGACAATATCTACGGGATGTTCTCGAACGTAGTCCAGAGCGTCGTCAGCATGATTGGCTGTTGCAACGACTTCCATATCCCATTTGTCAAAAGGAATCAAACGTTTGAGCCCTTCTGTAATCATGTACTCATCGTCAACTAAAAGTACTTTATACATCTTTATCCTTTCTCTTCATTTTGAATGGTGATTCGATAGCGAACACCTTCTTGTTTAACTGATTCTACACTGATGTCATAGCGGTCGCCAAAGTAGAGTACAAAGCGCTCATGCACATTGACAATCCCAATGGACTGGCGTTTCCCACTATAATCCACCGTATGTTCGAAGGTTCTTTGAGCTAATTTATCCTGGATCTCTGCTAGCTTATCAGCAGGCATTCCACGCCCATTATCGGTTACCAAGATTTCGACATATCCTTCTTTTTTCAAGGCCTTGATACTAATCACATTATCTGTACGTCGATGATCAACTCCGTGGGCAAAATAATTCTCCACCAAGGGTTGGATGGTGAATTTTGGAATGCGCATTTCTTCCAATCCAGGGTCAATCTTAAATCCATAAGCAATGGATTTTGGATAACGCACCATACAGAGATAACTGTACTTCCGACAAAATTCCACTTCTTGCTTCAATGTTGTTTCTCGCTCATCAGAGATGTTGTTGCGCAGGAGACTACTGAATTCGTAGATAATATCCGCTAGTTCATTTTGGTTTTCCATGACTGCGTACATCCGTATAAACTCGAGGGTATTGTACATGAAATGTGGATTTATCTGAGCTTGTAGAGCGCGCATATGGGCATCTTTTTGGCTCAGTTCAAGCTGATAAATATCATGGATATTTCTCTCCAATCGATCCAACATATCATTTGTTGTCTCAGCGATTAAAAGTAATTCCTGGTCTTTTTTCGTGAGATCAATTCTTTTCCCCTGCTCCCCTTGCGCAATATCATGGATTGTTTCCACTAGATCAACAACTTGGGTTTGATACTTCGAAAATGTTTTTTTCAAGGTTACATATAAAATAACGATAAAGAGGAGACTCAAAGCAAGAATAAAAATCGAACTAAAGATACTCCCACTAAGGACATAATCCCTAGGAACCGCAACCTGAACCTGATATCCATGAGCTGTCTCATCTTGCAACCATTCCTCTCGATTACTTTTTTCACCTTGGTGAAACATATCCGTTTCAAAAGGAGAGGTGATGCTCACAGCAATTGGGATATTTCCTCTGGTATTGTCAATAGCCTTATAAAAAACATCGGAAGATACAGAGACATAAATAACACCAAGAGCTTGATCCGATACTGGATCGGATACGGGAATGGCGAAACTATTGGCATCTGGCTTAAAGGCATCTGCAGAAACCTTGTAACCACTACGATTGTCCCTCTTCGAAACATAAACTTCTGTCGAGTCTTGCAAGACAATGGCTACACCCGTTACAAAATCATTACGCACATAAAGGTCATCGATATTTTCATAAATGGATACAGATATATAGGGCGATGCTTTACGCTCCAGTTGCCAGTAGAAATAATCTGGTGTAGTAAGGCTAAAATACTTATAAATTCCCTCGATTCGCGCTTGATTATCTACTAAACTTTGGGCTGAACGCGCTGATTCTCGATAATAATACTCAACCTCACTCACTGTCCGAGTCAAAACCCGCTGGGAAACCTGTCTTGCTTCTTTTTCTCGACTATCCCAGTTCACATAGGAAATCAACAGGGCAAAACTAGCAATGATGACAATCATCACCCAAGTATAGGTTCGAAGGAGTGAATGAAGCCAAAATTGTTTCATTCTATTTGGACGCCAATTTTTCATGAATGCTTTCATAAACAGGCTCCAATAAATCACTAATAAAGAAATGCCACATACCAATCCCTACAAAAATAATGAGGGCTGGCATATAAAACCCAATAATGGCTAACAAGACGCTACCAAGAAGAACTTTAACCACTGCTGACAAGCTCATAAAAATTCCGATAAAGGCAAGCTTTAAGGTATTTTGATAGGATAAGTCAAAATAAACTTGTAATTTTAGAGAAACTGTATAAGCCAAAAAGACCAAGGCTACCAAAAAGATATTTAAAAATGTTGCTGCCAAGTGAATAATGGTCTGATGCGGCAATTGGATCATGAGATACAAACCATAAATCAAGATCAAGTCAAGTCCCATAAAGGCGTAGAAACTGAGATTGCTTTTAATAAAATTACTCTTGTAAAGAGCCCAAGCCTCTTTAAAACCATAGGCACGGTAAGAATAACCATGTTCTGCAAATAAACTCATGATAGTCGCACTAGCTGGTGCTATACCAAAAACCACACCTCCTGCTAGTGTCAATAACCAAAAATAAGCTGTAGCTATCATCCCCAAAAAGAAACGATGAAAGACTAGCTCAATAAAATTTCCCACGGTTTGCCTCCAAAAAAATAATCTAGAACTATTATAACATATTTCAAGCGCTCTCAAAAAAGAAGAGGATAGAAAAGGTAGTGAGAGTTTATCACTACCTGTTTACTATAATGTTACTAAAAATTAAAACCAATGGCCGAAACCATTGGTTTTAAGATGTTTATAATAAGTTAACTCTTATTTAACTTCTGTAAGAGTTAAATAATTTCTATTTTAGCTGTTAGAAACGTTGGTACATCAATGTTTCTAGAATGCTACCTAATAAAAGGTAGAGTGAATGGTAGAGTAGTTATTGCGTTAGCTCAGCAATCTTTTCAAGATAAATCCCCACAGCTTCTAACTTTCGTTGTGGTGCTAATTCAGCGTAAGTATCCATTGTAGTTGAAATTGATTTATGTCCCATTCTGACTTGAAGTTCTTTCCAATTTGTGCCAGCGTTGAGCAACATTGAAGCATGAGTATGTCGGAACAAATGGAAACCATAGTTTGGTAATCCAAGACCTACTAACCTTTTCTTAAGAGTTGTTCTCTCGTTTCTATCACACATATAGTTGCCATAGATTGTAGGGAAAATCAGTTTTGTTCTATGTCTGTTGTGCAATTCAAGATACAAGTTCATTTCGTGGTGGAAATCTCTGAGTTTTTCTATTATGGGGAGAGGGACAGGGACAGAGCGATTTCCTGCATCAGTTTTTGGTGTAGCTTTACAGATAACTTCCCCTTTTGTCCCATCTTTTTTATTTGCGGTTTTCCACATCAATGTTTTACTGACATTAATAGAAGAATTTTCAAAATCTAGGTCATCAATCGTCAACGCAAGTAGTTCATTTATTCGCAAAGCGGAGGCTAATAAAGTATTACAAATTAACTTAAATCTACGATTGGCTCTATTGTTATCTAAACTTTCAAGATAATTAAGCCATATTACAAGACTATCATCATGTAATACCATGATGCGTTGCTTATTTGATTTTGGCTTAGGTGGTATCTTAACAGAGCTAATAGGATTAGTGATTAGTCCATAGTTTGTAATTCCATAGTCAAAAATATCTTTCAACTTATGGATAACAGCACCAAAATCTTTAGCACTACCTTTATCAGCACGCTTTATACCAGATTCAATGGACTCTTTTGATTTCTTTGCCAAACCATTTAACCAAAGCTGGATATCCGCAGATTCAATTTTATCTGGTTTGTAATCTCCAAATTTAGGGATAATATAATTATCAAGATAACCTCTTACTCTGTTCAGAGTATTATGTGAGTTGACCCAGGTCTTATATGATTTAAACCATTCTTCAGCTAAATCTTCCAGTGTATCAATGACGATAACTTTTTCTCGTGTTGAGCCATTTTTTTCAAATTCTAGTCGTGCTCGAATGATTGCTCTATCTAACTGTTTTAGTGTCTTAGCTGTAATGGTAGTAGTGACTTGCTTACCAGTTTTGATATCTTTTCCCAGAAATGCCCCCTTCAAAGTGTATGAGATGGACTTATCTTTTTTGATTTTTTTAATGACTTTTTTGCCATTATGAATAATTGTTTCAGTTTCCATATTTGCCTTTCTTCATGGATATTGAAGTAGGCTAAAATAGTTACCACTCTTTCTTTTAGATAGAACTATTTTAGCAAAAATTTTCAGAATTAGGATTGTAAAAAGTTGATAATATCATCTAGTAGATAGAAGACGGTTCGAGTTCCCTCTATAGGAGGTTCTAATCTTTTTAATCCTTTTTGTTCCCAAGTTTTTAATGTGTTTGGGGAGATATTTAGCTGTTTTAGCAATTCTCGCTGTTGTATTATCTTTAGTGGTATGTTCTGTTCTTTGATTTGAATGAGTTTGATAAGTGTTTGCAATAGTTGTTCAATTTGTTCTAATTTTTCGTTATTCATTATTCTCTTTCTCCTCTGTGTTTGAATTATGGAGTCGATTAGGATTGTATCTTCGTGAATCTAGGTATTTGGCGAAGAAATATGTACGTTCAATAATAAGTCCTAATAAATTGGTATTGTTTGCTCGGGCATACCAGACCAATTCTTCAAATTCGGTAAAGTCGTTCTCTTCGATAATATCAACTACTTCATGTATAAAATCCGAGGAGTTCATCTCCATCAAGAATTTTTCTAAATTAAAGCCACAACCGACTTCAATATCCTCAATGTTGTAGGGGGTCTTATCTGGATTTTCCGCATGGGTAAAGTAGTCAAATAAACCAGTGGGAGACATAACTACCTCCACATGTGCTGGACCGTTTAGTTTGTCACTGATGATATTTGATACTTGTGAATAGCTTTTCAGTGAATCAAAGAAGAAAGCACCGTGTTTGTGCGATTTCTTGAACTCTCCCGTCTGTCTATTAACATCCTTATCGTGCCAAGGACTAAGAATAAACGGAATATGGAGTTCCTCTAATATATTCAAGTAGTTCTCTGGTGCGCTTTCCTCGTAGAAGAGAAACGTCCATTTGGTTGAGCGCTGTTCTTTTGCCATAGGCAGTTACCTCATTTCTTTTGGGTTCTATTACTAAGGAGAAATGACAGGTCGTATGCAAAGTTTTTTTGAAAAAATTGAATTTTTTGTGATTATTGATTATTGACCTATTGGGGGTCGTAGTAACCCCAATAGGTCATGATAGAAAAGAATATAAAAAGGGGCTGTCTGGCTTTTGCTTAACGCAAGCCACAGCCCCAAGGGATTAACGTTTTTGTCCAGTGAACCACAATTGGTTACGAACTCGAATAGGAGAGGAGAAATAATAGTCTGCGTGTTGGCTGACGATTTCTTCTTTTAATTGTGCTTCCATCTCTTTTAGGATTTTTTGCCCTTGTTGGTCTCTAGGGACTTTTAGAAAAATAGTGATGGTATCTTTTCGTATATCTACAATACACTTGCGAACAGCTCGGTTAAATCCTTTATGGATTGGATTGATGGTGGTAACGGTCTGGTGTTCAAGGTTGCTTATCTTCTGTACTCGTTCACGCTGAAACAGGAAGTGTCGCAACAGGAAAGTGTGATAGACAGATTGGATATAGTTCCGAAGACTATCTGTTTTCAACCGTTGTATTATCTCTAATCCAGTCAATAGTAAGGCAAGTAGTAGTGAAATAAGAGCGGATTTGTGACTTACAGAACTAATGGTATCAGTAATGTTTTTAACTGAATCTAGGTTGACAAATGAGATGTTGGCTAATTGGACGGAAAGAAAATTGAATAGCCAGCCGAAGACAGAGCAGATAGGAGTAGAGAGAACCAAATATAGTATAAGATTGAAACTTCTTATAAAGTAGTTTTTTGTGGTCATAGGATACCTCGCTTAGTGTAGTAGGTTGGACAGAGTAGGGGCAGAACTTGGTAGGGGTGTTCATTGTCGATAACTTGGATGATACCTGTACCATGTCCTGTTGGAATGACAATCCCCTCTGGATCGAGGTCAGGAAATAAAAATTGAGTAGTTTTCTGATTGATATTTCCAATTTGTAACAATACGTTTAGCTGTTCCCTTACTGAAATTGGGATAGTATTGTGGTCAAAACGCTGACTTACTAAAAATAGATGGATTTTGGTAGCACGTCCTAACAAGGCAATCTGTGAGAGTAAGGAGAAAAATGCTTCTTTGATATTCTTATTGACTCCCTCTGATAGAGCTAGGACTTCATCAATAACAATGGTTAGATGGGTAAATTGATGGTTGGGATTATCATACAAGATAGCTTGTCGTTTTTGAATGAGATTTGCACATTGACTTAATTGTTCGTTGACCTGTGATACAAAATCAGATTTTGAACGGTTTTCGACAGGGTGGATAACGGAAATATGATTTTCTCTTGCCCAACGACTTGGGGTATCAAATTTCGGGTCAATGATAATCAAGTCAGACATATGCTTCAGTACACTCAAGAAGTAAGTGAGAGCATACGATTTCCCAGAACCTGAATTTCCAGCAATAGCCCAGTGATTGACCTTGTCTAAATTGAGTTCAAAGTGCTTCATGATAGGGATTTTCCCATGTGGCAATCTGGCTGAAAACTTATCCAATTCAGGAATCGCTAAACGTTCTGAAATCCCTCTTTTCCAAGGGAAGAATAAACCACGTTGAATGTGTAAGTCATCTGTGTCTAGAGGGACAAAATAGGTAGCATTTTGTTTTAGAAGCGTATATTGTGGGTAAAGTGAAGCATTGGCAATCAGAAAGATTTTCTTGTATAAGTCGTCATCGAGGATATAAGCGCACGGTAGGCGAGGGACAAAGACAAAGCCGTCTTCTTGAATAATGACGTTAAAAGAATTAGTATAGCTGGTTTCCCCCTGCATTAAAGCCCCTAGAGCCATGTTTAGGCTCTGGAGCAGGTAAGATTGCAGGAAAGATTGGTTCAGCACATCACGAGATTGTGAGGTCATTACCGAACCTCCTTGATACCATTTGCTTTGAAGTAAACGTTATATTTTACTTCGCAGGCTTGTAGGGTGTCAAATTGAATCATGGATTGAAACGCTGGAAGCTCAATCGTATCTTCGAATTTTACTTGGAAAGGGTCTTGCCCTTCCTGTACAAACCATGCTTTATAGGCTACGATTTCTCCTGTTGGTTTTCCTTCTTCAAACCGTTGTTGTGGTTCAAGTTCGGTACTAAGTGAGTAAATCGGTTGTTTTTGACTGATAATTTTATCAGCCAATGTAGTTGTATAACCACCTTTTGTTGTTTTCATTTTAAACGCCATAGGGTTGTTCCTCCTTTATTATTGAGAAATAATACGAATGAGACTTGCTCGGTTTTGGTCGTGAGCTGGACGTAGTTGCTCTAGTTATGTATCACCTCCTTATTACTAAGGAGAATGAGACAACCAAACGCAAAGTTATTTGTTAAATTTTTAATTTTTTTATAAAAAATCCAGTGACAGAGACACTGGATTTGAGGTATTAGCGATAACTTTTTAATAAAGGAGCTAATTTTTTTAGTGCTTTACAATAATGAGATTTGACAGTTACATCACTCATTTTCTTGTAATGTTCAGTGATATAGCGAGCCGTTTCTTTATAGCTTGAATCTTGTTCCGCTATCATTTCAACAATCTTACTGTCAATTTCTGATAGGGATGCTTTAGCTTCACGAATAGCTTGTCTTAACTCCGCTAGGATTAAAGCTTCTTCGGGATTCAAATCAGAACTTGCAACTACTTCATAGCGTTCACGTCGTTTACCGTCATTACGAGATATGCTTTCTTCCATACTTCGTTTATGGTGGTATCGGTCACGCCGTTCTGCATTACTTTGTTCTTGTTGAAGCAAACGAGTTACTTCATTCCAATTTTTAGCTTTAATAGCTTCTTTGATTTTACGCTCACGGCGTTTTTGTACTTTATTGCTCATAATGATGAGCTCCTTTCCGTCCTTGGACAGAAGGAAACAAAATGAGCAAATATTGAACGCTGAGTATGCTAAAAGGCACAACAAAGAAACAGCGAAACAATTCTATGCAAGACATGACCTTTATCGTCATATCATCATATTTGTTTCAATCTGTCCTTTGATGGCCATCAATTTGGACTATTAAAATTTTTATCAAGAGTTTTTCTTGATATATTCAGTATAAGGCATAATGTTCTTTTATTTTTTACTTCTTTTTTTACTTCAATAAACTAATTTGTAAAACGAAGTGCAAAAAAAAACTAGGCGATTCACCTAGTTTTTAAAGAGCAAATTTTCGTATCTCTTCTTCGCTTAATAGTTTAATAAATGCTTGTTGAACTCTATCTAAAGCCGAAGCCATTGCGAGTAATTCCTCGTTTAATTGTTCTTGGAAATAGTATGTTACTTGTGTATTATTCGTCAATAATCCCTCAATATAGCGAGTGACATTTGTATTATCTAAATTGATATCATAGAGTTCAACTAAATCAACAAGGTCGATGTCGTTTATTCCCTGAGAGGCAATTTTTTCAATACGTTTCTTATCCTCTAGTGAAAATCTTGTTGGCTCTAATTGAATAGTGTGCCTTTCTTGAATTGGTCTTGTTGCATAAGGGTTGGAAACCCAACTGATAATTTCATCAAAAGTTCTTTCCTCAGTCCTTTCTATATCATTGGATTGATAAATATTAATGCCTAGATTTGCCAACTCTTCTTTAGAATATTTTTGATATAACTCTGTGATATCCTTACCTTGACTGAGTAATTTCATATAGTCCTCAGATATCTGTTTGAATTTTACTCCATCTATTTGTTGACCACCAGTCATACTAAACGAAGAGGTTGTTCTTCCTTTTTGAGAAATAACTAACGGGACGGATGTAAGGTAAGATTTTGGAATATTCTCTTTATACATTCTTTCTAATATATCATTTACCATAAATCCGATATTAAACAAGGGATTTTCTTTGAGTTTTTTTATTAGATTAGGGATAATTTCTGTCGAAACATTATCATACCACCATTTATTGATGAGAGGATCAATGTTTTCTTGCCTAAATGTTGAGGGTATGTCATTTCCGCCTAATTCAAATAGGATACCACAGACATTAACTTCAAATGATTTAATTAAATTATCCCCTAACATCAACCAAAGAATATCAAACATTTCTTCAAAATCAATGACAGTCAATTCATTGATGGTACGGGTTCTAAAACTTCTAGCGGGGTTATAACTTTTTCCACCAACCCATACGTCAATGTCATCTTTCTTGTGAAAAGTATCCATTTCAGTTTCAGTAGAAATCATAAATCTTTTTCTTTGAATATTGAAATTTGCAAATGTCTTGGCAATACTTAGACAACTTGATTGGATTGAAATTAAATCATCACTCATGAAAGAATATAGTTTTTCATCTACAGCCTCTAAATCTCTATATAAAATAGAACTGAAAAAATAATGAAACAGATTCTCAATAAACTCATCTAACTCTCCAAAAACGATATACGTATAGCTCGAAGCGGTTAGAGCATTTAAATAAACTAACATCGAACTCGTAATTGGTCGCTTACCACTTTCAACTTGACTAACTTGACCTGCATTGCCTAGTTCGCTTTGTGTAATATTGTACTTTTTTCTTAAACATTTGCTACGAGTAGGTCTTTCTTGTGAGTAATTTTCATCAAAAAATTTCATAGATAAGTCCTATATATAATCATGGAAAGTAGTAAAAATAGTTGTTATCCTAGTTGATTAAAAAAATCTCTGATTTCCTCATCTTTTATAAAATAATATATAATTTTCCCCTCTCTTCTAGTATCCAAGATGTTTTGATTGGCTAGTTTACGAAGATGGTGGGAGGCAGATGCCATACTGAGATTTAGTAAACAGGCTATATCACAGACACAGAGTTCTTCAACAGCAAGGAAATAAAAGATGATATTTATCTGTTTATTATCGGTAAACTTTGATAAAATACGAAGTGATTTTTGGACTTTTTCCTTTTCAAGGTAGTTCGTTGCGGTTGTAACATTTTGTTGATTTATAATATTCACTTGGCAGATACTATCTTTTTTCATAATTTTTTCTCCTAGCCGAACACAGTCCTTAGCATGTCAAAGCTGTTGTTTTCAATCAGGATATACATCCCCAATCCTAAATAAACAACGGCAATAAACCATCTGCTATATTTTCCAAAGTTTCTCCAACAGAAGGGACTTGTGCCAATTTTTGGGCAGAAAAAACCAAGAGATAAATCATGACTAGAA
>NZ_AJML01000033.1:0-2046 GCF_000259525.1 Streptococcus sp. SK140
GTCATGATAATGATGGCGTCTTTAAAGCTAACAGTACGACCTTGACCATCCGTTAAACGACCATCGTCCAAGACTTGAAGGAACATATGCATAACATCTGGATGGGCTTTTTCAACTTCATCCAAGAGGATTAGTGAGTAGGGGTTACGACGAACTTTTTCAGTCAATTGACCTGCTTCATCATAGCCTACGTATCCTGGAGGGGCACCAACGAGTTTAGCCACGCTGTGTTTTTCCATGTATTCACTCATGTCAAAGCGAATCATGCTGTCAGCAGAACCAAAGAGTTCGATGGCCAGCTGTTTAGAAAGTTCTGTTTTACCGACACCGGTAGGACCAACAAAAAGGAAGCTACCGATTGGACGGTTTGGAGTACCGAGTCCAACACGGTTACGACGGATAGCCTTAGCGATCTTATCAACTGCATCATCTTGACCAATAACATGAGCCTTGAGGTCATCTGCTAGGTTGATGAGTTGAGATTGTTCTTTTTCTTTCAAATCACCAACTGGAATATTAGTTTTTTGTTCGATGATGTGTTCAATCGTCTTTTCGCTGATGATTGGGGTATCCTGATCCGTTACCTTGGTCTTTTGCATTTCCTTATATTTGGCAATCTGGTCACGGAAGTAGGCTGCTTTTTCAAAATCTTCATCGCGGGTTGCTTGTGCCTTGAGATTTTCTGCTTCGATTAAGCGTTGGTCGATGACCTTAGGATCTACAAAATTCAAGGTTAAGTTCATTTTTGAACCAGCTTCATCTAGAAGGTCAATGGCCTTGTCTGGCAAGAAACGATCTTGGATGTAGCGGTTAGAAAGGGTAGCGGCCGCTTCGATAGCGCCGTCAGTATAATGAACGTGGTGGTAATCTTCGTATTTCTTTTGGATACCTTTCAGGATAATAATGGTTTCTTCAACGGTTGGTTCATCAACTTTGACAGGTTGCATACGACGTTCAAGGGCAGCATCTTTTTCGATGATGCGATATTCATTGAGGGTAGTAGCACCAACCAGTTGGAGTTCGCCACGAGCAAGAGCTGGTTTTAGGATATTTCCTGCATCCATATTCCCTTCTCCTGCTGAACCAGCACCGACAATTTCATGAATTTCGTCAATGAAGAGAATAACATCCTCGCGCTCACGAATTTCTTCCATGAGTTTTTGCATGCGCTCTTCAAACTGACCTCGGATACCTGTTCCTTGAACAAGGCTAACGACATCTAAGCGGATGACTTCTTTGCCTTGAAGCTTATGGGGAACATCACCGTCAACAATTTTCTGAGCTAAACCTTCGACAACAGCTGTCTTACCAACACCGGGCTCACCGATGAGGACAGGGTTGTTTTTTGTTCTGCGGTTGAGGATTTCAATGACACGGATAATCTCTTCGTCACGGCCAATTACAGGGTCAATATTTCCACGACGGGCAATCTCAGTGACATTGATACCATATTCATCCAAGAGTCCTTTTTCCTGGATTGGTGGTGGGGTTTGGGCAGAACCACGATTTTGGGAACCATAACCCCCATTTCCACCGTATCCACCCCCTGACTGAGTTGGGGGGATATTGTTGTTATTAGAAGAAGGTCTAAAGTTGTTGAGATCGTTAAAGAAGTCTCCAAAGGGATCAAAATCACGGTTGTTTAAATCTGTAATGCCCTTGAACAAGCTATTGTTAGGATCTGTTTTGATAATTTTGTAGCAATTCTGGCAAAGGTCGATTTGCTTTTGTTGCCCATTGAGATTGGTATAAAGATGAATCGTTGAGTCATTGATTTTACAGTTTTGACAGAGCATACCGCCACCTCATTTCTTTCTTAGTCTTGACTAAATCTAAAAGGTCAAAAATAGTCAAACAAGTATATAATTTAATTATATCATGATTATTGGGCAATTCAAGTAAAAAGATTGGATACTAGCACTATAAATAGTAGAGCGCTAATCTGGAGAATATTTTGATAGCAAGAAAAAAATCCTATTTGTCATACAAAAAGGATTCTCGTTGGTGAAAGGCGGTGGGACAGAAATCGATAGACAAAGTCTCGAT
>NZ_AJML01000034.1:0-1742 GCF_000259525.1 Streptococcus sp. SK140
CCTTCTTGGGATGGTTTGTTATAGTAAGGAACAATCGCAAGACCAGCCGCAAAACCGCCAAACTCTGCTACCTCTTTGACGAACTCAATAGAGTCACGTGTATCATTAGTACCAACACCAGCGATTAAAGGAACTCGTCCGTTGACAACCTTTTGAACAGCCGCAAACAACTGCAACTCCTCATCGTGAGTTAGAGTCGGACTCTCAGCAGTTGTCCCTGCTAGGAGGATTCCGTCTGTATGATGTGCTAATAAATGTTCAATCAACTTTGGAATGGCATCGAAATTGATAGAGCCATCTTCATGAAAAGGAGTAATAAAGGCTGTGATAATTTTACAATCTTTTAAATCTTGATAAGACATACAAAACACCTTTCTATTTTAAAGAAGGAGTTCAAAAGAACTCCTACACATTATTTCAATTCAAATTTTAATTCAGCTGTTGGGCGAACCAATCCACGTTCGTGAAGTGTTTCTGCGATTTGAACTGAGTTCCAAGCGGCACCTTTAAGAAGGTTATCAGAAACCACCCACATATGAATACCTTTTTCTGCATCCAAATCTTTACGGATACGTCCAACGAAAGTATCACGTGAACCAACAGCATTAACTGCTTGAGGATAGATTTGGTGAGCAACATCATCTTCAAGAACTGCACCTGGGAATGCAGCAATAGCTGCTTTCACTTCTTCGATTGGTGCTACTTCTTTTGTTTCAATATAGACTGACTCAGAGTGAGCTGACAAAACTGGAATACGTACACATGTTGCTGATACGGCAATGCTATCGTCTTCCATGATTTTCTTAGTTTCATTGGTCATCTTCATCTCTTCATAAGTGTAGTCATTATCAGTGAAGACGTCAATTTGCGGAAGAGCGTTGAAGGCGATTGGATAGTGTTTCTTATCGCCACCTGAAGGCAGGATTTCCGCATGCAAATCACGTGGATTCACACCGTCATTCAAGACTTCACGAAGCTCACGTTGGGTTTCAAGAATTGCTCCCATACCAGCACCTGAAACTGCTTGATAAGTTGAAACGATAATACGGTCCAATCCCCATTTTTGACGAACGGGCTCAAGAGCCACCATCATTTGAATTGTTGAACAGTTAGGACAAGAGATAATTCCGTTGTGAGCATCAAGGGCGTGGGCATTCACTTCAGGAACAACCAATGGTACATCTGGATTTTGACGGAAATAAGAAGTGTTATCTACGACGACTGCGCCTGCCTTAACAGCATAAGGTGCATATTTTGCAGAAGTTGATCCACCAGCTGAGAAAAGAGCAATATCAACCCCTTCAAAAGCGTCTTCTGTTGTTTCTTCGATGGTCACATCTTGACCTTTGAATTGCAAAACCTTTCCTGCAGAACGTGCAGACGCAAGGTAACGAATCTTATCGATCGGAAGAGTTGATTCTTCCAACATTTTGATCATTTGAGCACCAACGGCACCTGTAGCGCCGACAACAGCAACTGTGTATCCCATAACAAACCTCTTTCGGAATTTTCTAAAAATTTCTATAATATAAACATTATACTACTTTTTACCAAAATTGAAAAGTCTTTTTCCTATCTATTTTCTGAAATTGACAAGAAAAGGCGGTGGGACAGAAATCGATAGACAGAGTCTCGATTTCGTAGTCCCAGCCCCGCGAGGATGATTAGGAGCTTTTTGGAGTCTAAAAGACGAACAAAAAGTTCAATCAGCTACCGCGTCAAAGTTTGATTGCTAATAAAAA
>NZ_AJML01000035.1:0-33252 GCF_000259525.1 Streptococcus sp. SK140
CCACACCATCTTTTAATTCGCTAAAGACTGGAGCATCTTGAGGACGAATTTCTTCCTCTGCATCAAACATTTCTTGGATACGGTCTGCACCTGTAAAGGCTAGTTGCAAACTTCCCCAGCTCGCCGCTAATTGGATAATGGGTTGGTAATACTGTTGCGAAAACTGAGTAAACATGACAATCAAACCAAGTGCAGTTGCTGTCTCGATACTCTGATCATTCAATAATACAGCTGAACCAACAAAAATAACTACTGCTGTATTGACCAAGCTCATCCCGTTCATAACAGGAAAGAGAATTCCTGAAAACATTCTGCCCTTGAAAGTGGCCTTTCGAACCCGTTCATTCTGCTCGACAAAACCAGCAATCACATCTTCTTGAATACCTTGAACGATAACGGCTTTTTGTCCAGAGATACTCTCATCCATATAAGCATTGAGCTTCCCAACTTCTTTTTGTTGGAGGTTGGTATATTTCCGCGCTAGCTTCAGGATAAAGAACAACATGATAACAGCTATTGGAGTGCTGGCAATTGTGATTAAAGCCAAGGTGATATTTTTTGCAAACATGACAATCAGCAAGCCAATATAAAGGGCAATGTTGGTCATAACAGACACCAGGCTTTCGTTAAAAGCTTGGAGAATATTATCCAAATCACTGGTAAAACGTGACAGGATATCACCATCTTGATGGCGGTCAAAGAAGGAGACGGTCAAGCGAGAAAGCTTGCCAAAAAGTCCCTTACGCATTTCATTTGTTGATTCGGCAATAATCCTGCTCATCAAGACCATATAGATGAGACTCGACACTACTAAAACTATCAAAATATAAGCAAGATTAATTAGGAGTCCCAAGAGACTTTGCCAAACCATATCTGAATTTCCATTTTGATAGGCTATAACCAAATTGGCTAGTTCTGTGACTGTTTGACCTGCAAATACTGGAAAGAGGGCTTGTGCTACCGTTGCAATGATAATCATAGCAATAACAACGACAAAGGATATCTTGTAAACTTTAAAATAGTTCCAAAAAAATTCAAATGTCTTCATCCTACTCCTCCTTTCCTTTTTGCGTTTCGTAAATTTCACGATAGACTGGGTTTGTTGCAACCAAGTCAGCGTGTTTACCTTGACCAATCAAACGACCTTGGTCAAGCACTAAAATTTTATCAGCATGAACAACAGAGCTAATTTTTTGCGCGATGATAATCGTAGTCGTACCCTTCAAGTCCTTGTTGAGGGCTTCTTGGACCAAACGTTCTGATTTGGCATCAAGGGCGGAGGTTGAATCATCAAAAATCAAAATCTTAGGATTACTAACAATCCCACGCGCAATGGACATCCTTTGTTTTTGTCCACCAGAAAAGTTGGTTCCACGTTCCTCAACCGGACTTTCAAAGGCTAAGTCCATACGACTAATAAATTCACTCGCCTGGGCGATACGAGCTGCGCGTTCCATCTCTGAAACTGTTGCATCTCCCTTTCCTTGTCTGAGATTATCTGCGATGGTTCCACTAAAGAGAATGGCTCTTTGTAGGACGATAGAGACTGTCTTGCGAAGCGTCCCTTCACTAACTGTCCGAATGTCCTTTCCTCCAATCTTGATAGAACCTTGTTGAGGATCAAACAGTCGTGGAATCAACTGAGCCAAGGTTGATTTACCTGCACCGGTTGCTCCGACAACCCCAACCATCTCACCAGCTGCGATATCAAAGGATACATCTTTTAGGATAGATTCTTCATCATTTGGATAGGTGAAGGTTACATTTTCAAAACTAAGACTTCCTTCCAATTCTTCATCTTCCACATCCTTGAAGGTCATAGCCGGTTCTGTATCCAGGATTTCACGAATACGACGGAGGGAAATCATGGCACGAGTGACTGAATTCCCCAAAAATCCGACCATAACGATGGTAAAGATAATCTGACTCAAGTAGTTTACAAATGAAGCAATGGAACCAACGACTGATGGATCTGACTCTGCCATACCTGCTACAAGCCAGATTGAGAGAAAAACAGCCCCATACGAAATCAACATCATTGCAGGTTGCATAACAGAAAAGGCATAACCAATATAAAGGTTTTCTCCCAGCAATTCATCTGATACTTGCGTAAACTTATTAAATTGATCTTTTTCTCGGACAAAAGACTTAACCACGCGCACACCACGTAAATTTTCTTTAGCAATGGCATTGATACGCTCCAATAAGGTCTGGAATTTTGCAAAGCGTGGTCCCATCATCCCCATCATAAGACCTGTCATAGCAACGATCAAAACGACCATAAGAACCAGCACCCACCATAGAGAAGGTAGGGTGACAACTGCTAGAATAAAGGAACCGATAAACAAAAGTGGTAGTCGAAAGAGAATTTGGAAGGTCATCATAACGACGTTTTGAATCTGGTTGATGTCATTGGTCATACGAACAACAAGATTCCCTGCGTTAAATTCCTCAATATTGGCGTATGAAAAAGTTTGAATCTTACGAAAGGCATCTTCCCGTAAGTCTGACGAAACTCCTTGAGCAATATAGGCGGCTAACACAACATTGATACCACCTGCAATCAAACCAATCAAGGCAACAAGGATTAACCAAAAACCAATATGATAAATAGCTTCATTATTACCAGTTAGCAGTGCCTCCAAAACTTCCTGCAAATAACGCGGTTGCAGGAGTGAACTCGTTACCATTAGACCTGTCATAATTAAGGAAGCTAGAGCCTGCCATTTATAGGCTTTTATTTTCTGAAACAGCATATTTCCCCCTTCTAAGATAGACAAAAGGGAACGACAACTCTGTCAGTCCCTTCTTATGCTTTCATGTTGATGCTATTCTAACAAAAAAGAATGCTATTGTCAAAGCACTCAACTCTTACAAGCTTGTGCAATGACGACATCAGCATTCTATTGAATCATCTAAAACATCTTCTAATTTAAGTAGAGAATTTTTATTGTTTTGAACTAGCTTGCTCTTCTAACTTAGCTCGTCCAATTTCACGGTAGCTACGGTCGCCAACAATCTTGACTGAGAACTGACCATCTTGGTACTCAAGAATCGTCACACTTCCATTATCAAGGCCATGTGGATGCATTCCGTTGATTAAATAAACAATGGTTCCAATAGTCATTCCATGGCTGACTACGAGAGCATTTCCTCCCCCATTAGCTTCCATTTCCTTAGCAATGGCTTCAAAACCTTCCCAGATACGCCCACTTAGTTTTTCCCAGCCTTCAGCCCAGCCTGCTGTATCCACTTCTACCAGACCTTCAGCTAGCTCCGCGTAGGATAAACGATGCACATGATCGACATTAAAAATACGAGGAATAATCCCCATAAATAAGTCCCCATCATAAGCACCATCAAAACTACCAAAGCACCATTCACGGATTCGCTTATCCATACGATAAGGAATTTGCCCTGTTAAACCTAGTTTCTCAAGGATAATTCCCATAGTCTGAATAGTCCGCCCAGAGTCGCTTGAATAAGCACGCTCAAATCTTAAACCAGACTCACGCAAGCCAATCCCCAATTCATGAATGCCTCGTTCCCCTTCAGCTGTCAGTGGAGTATCACTCCAACCTTGAGCACGACCAATCGTATTAAACATTGTTTTCCCATGACGTACTAGATACAATTTTACACTTGACATTTTCCGTCCTCCATATGTATCTATTATAGCATGATTTCGTGCAAAAGCCTTGTCCTAACCCACTGAGTCCAACATCACCACTTAAACTAGATTTTATAAATCTGATAATCTATGTCTTATTATTCTTTGAAGGAGCAACTTTAGATGGCTCGGTGGCCTCTTTTTTAACCTCTTCTTTTTTCTTCTCGCTTTCTTCTTTTGACTTTTTTTCTGTTTTCTTCGTCTTATCGTCGGTCTTTTTCAAAGGTGGAAAACGAAATTCAAATTGATTTTTCCCAGTGTCAACAATCGTTGTAAAACCCTTTTGGTCATTACGATAAGTTGTCTTTCCTGCATTAAATGACTGCTGACCACTCTCAGAACTAGCTTTTTCATAGGTCCTCTCAGCCATTGCAAATGCAAGGAGTTTTTCTTTATTGAGGGCATAATCCTGATGATGAGCCACTTGTCGATTTAGATAAAACTGCAACAAGAGACTAAAAATTCCAGCAATAGTAACCGCGTAAAGGAGAACTCCAGCTCTAACTTTTTTCTTTTTCCACACGATAGATGAACTCCCTCTCTAGTCCCTTTTCAAACTGAAAATTAAAATGAACATTTTGCCCGTTTTTGTAAATATGAGCTGATTTCAGACCGTAAACCATGGGTTGATAACCACGTCCACTGGCATCTGTTTTTCTAAAATCATTTGACTTTGATTTTCCCATGGAAATGGGGTTCCCATCCTGTTTGAGGTAAAGTCTATCATTCTCCACTTTTTCAAATTGGGCTCGATTCAGCTCTGCTTCCAGCTGATCCACAAATAAAAGCCATTCTTTTTGCTCACTTTTCTGCTGGTAGCGAACTTCTGAAACCAAGAGTTGGCTCATAGATTGAAAAAGAAGCAAACTCCCACTAATCACAATAAGAGCAACCAGGGATTCTAAAAGTGTAAAAGCTCTGACTCTACTTATCTTGAATCGCCAGTAATTTTTCAGTTCCATGATACACCTCCAAACCTCGCTCATTCGAGACAACATGAACTGTAAGCCCATTGACAGTCAACTGCTTTTGTCCAGTCTGCAAAGCCATACGAGCCACTCGCAAAACTTCTTCCCGTTCTAATAGTCTTGCTTCCTGTCGTCTACTTTCTTGAATCTGCCCTAACAAGAGGGTTGCAATACTGGCAAAAATAGCTAGTGAAATCACTGCCTCCAGTAAAATAACCGCCTTAATTTTTTGCTTCTTGAATACGTTTAATCTTTCCATTTCCTAGATATAGTTGGTAGCGAACTACTTCTTTCCTTGTTTGAAATCTCACACTTGCAAGAGACGAATTTCCTCCAGCCTTATCAAAGGTGATTGACTGATTGGACTGTAGTTGAATTCCTTTTGGAATGGCTAATTTCTGATAGCCATTTCCAATACTTCTCTCTTCCAAAATCAAGTTGATCTTCTGCTGACTAGCCAGACTTCGCTTCTGAGTTTCCCGATAAAGTTCCTCAAACTCCATAAAGAAAATTTGTTCTTCCACAGCCGCAAAAGTTGATTGAACTGAACTTGACAAACCCAAGGCTAACAGACTGACTATCCCTAAGACCAATAA
The DNA here is from genome assembly GCF_000259525.1 of Streptococcus sp. SK140. Lineage (NCBI taxonomy): Bacteria > Bacillati > Bacillota > Bacilli > Lactobacillales > Streptococcaceae > Streptococcus > Streptococcus sp. SK140. The sequence continues at coordinate 5,235 of NZ_AJML01000035.1, forward strand.
ACTTTCTAACATAGTAAAAGCCCTAATCCGCAACTGTTTGACTTGTCTTTTGTTTTGCATGGTATTCCTTATAGGCTTTTGCTTGCTCAGCAGTGATGCGTCCATCTGCCTCTAGTTTACTTAGACTAGCATCCTCATTTTTATCTAGAGTATAGAGTTCAGCTTGGCTTTCTACCACCTTGACGACTGCTGCTTTCCCCTTGTCATTCACTGCATCCTTTTGCTTAGTTAGGTTTGGCACAAACAGTAAGAGTAGGACACTAATGATGAGCAATACGACTAGCATTTCTACCAGTGTGAACCCTTTTACCTTAGCTTCTTTTAATTTTATCATCATTTTTTTCATCTAAAAATTTACCTCCATATTTTGATACATAGGCAGCAACATAGCTGCGTACAATAAAACGATTAGCAGAGCTACAAAAATAAAGACCAGGGGTTGAACTAAGTTCATAGTACGATTAACTCGAGTAAAGAATGCCTCCCAAGTTTTTTCCGCATAGATTTCCAATTCGCTCCCCAACTTGGACTTGACCTCTCCATATTCAATGATTAGTCCCAACTCTCTTCTAAAAAAAGGATAATCCTGCACAACCATAGAAAATTCATACCCATTTTGCAAGGACAGGGATAAATCATGTCCGATTTCCTTAAAAAGAGGATTGCCTTGCTCCTGCATCATCTGGAAAATCTGTGACAACTCTAAACCTTGTCCAATCATATTGCCCCATTCCCGAGCATAATAGGCCGTCAGATAATATTGAATAAACACACCTAGAAAGGGGATTCTAGCTAGAAAAGAAAAGACTTGTATCTTCCTAGATTTTCTGTAGAAGACCAATCCCGTTAAAGATGCTAGACTTAACGCTAGAACAATCCCAAGAAAAATTTGTGGTAGGTTGCTAATCACTAAGGTAGCTATGTTACTACTATCCAGTTGGGGCAAGAGATAATTTCGCAACCCCAACATAATGAGCAGTAAGAAAGCTAACAAAATGATTGGATAGGTCGCAACTTCGATTAACTTTTTCTTGACCTTAGCAAGATTATCAAGATACTCCTCAATTTTCCCTAAACTCAAATGAAGATTCCCATGAACTTCAGCTAAGGAAAGTTGCGTGACAATTGAACTTGAAAAACCTAAAGTCCCCATCATTTCCGAGAAGGATTTTCCCTGAGAGAGCCCTAGACGCATCTGCGATACATATTCCTTTTCCAACAAGAGACTTCTATCTAAAAAGGAAATGATTTCTACCAGATGAAAACCACTGGAAAATAAATTGTTAAAGAGTGTGATGATTTTCTTCTGCTTACTGGTAGCTAATTTTCTCCGTTTCAGCTTGAAGGGCAGTGATATGTCCTTCTTTAAGAAGCTGGTCAATTTGTCTATTCCACTTTTCTGCCTGGTGTTCTTGGTAATTTTTGTTTGCAAAATCAATAATTCCTCCTCCTGCGATTAGTCTCTGATAACAAACACCTTGTAAAACAACTGCAAGTTCATCTTCACTAACACCAAGTTCTAAGAGGCGCTCATAAACCCCACGAACACTCTTGGCATGGATTGTCGAGAATACCGTGACACCTGTCAGACTAGCTCGTACAACGGCACGGGCTGTTTCACTATCTCGAATTTCTCCAATGATTAAAAGATCTGGACGATGTCGTAGGGAAAGTTTTATCAAGTTCTCATAGCTAAGTCCGATAGCTTCATTGAGCTGTAATTGTAGCATTTCTTCTTGCTTAATTTCTACTGGATCTTCAATGGACATGACCTGTTGTCCCTTAAACAATGACTTAGCTAATTCATGCATCAAAGTAGTTTTGCCACTTCCTACGGGGCCTGCAAAAAGATAAAGCCCGCGTTGCCTAAAGCCCTTTTCCAGTTCTATAAGGTCCTGAAACCAGAAGCGCAACTCTTGTTCTTGATCATGCAAAAGTCGGATTACTAGACTCTCATGACCACGATAATCTCCCACCGTCGATAAACGTAATGAAGAAACCTTGTCTCCATGCTGATAATCACAGGAACCAAGCTGACTACGGCGTTTTTCTCCAACGTTCATCCCCGCAATAAACTTAAAATGACTAATGACAGCCCCCAACTTTTCAAAGTCATAGGTGTTAATCAAATGTCTCTCATCTCCAACTCGCATATGTAGCTCATAAGACTTTTCTTTAGGAACAAAATAGATGTCCTGAGCTCCTTGTTTTTTAGCTAGTGTAATCAATTCTTGTGCAAGTGTTTGTACCATATCTTCCTCCTCATTCTTATTATTCGAAGAAAATATAAAAAAGAAGAAACAACTTCATTAAAAAGTTGTTTCTTCTTTTTTTATGCGACAAGTACGGTGGATTTCTAAACCAGTCTGCTTTTCGTAACCAGGTCTAAATTTTTCATCAGGAATGACTTGACCATCTTCCAACAAAGCCAAGGAATGATATTGCTGAAGAAATTCATCGCATTCTTCACACCAGCGTTTATCTTCTGGATCCCAAAAAATAGTCATCAAGTCTCCTCTACTTTTGTAAAGGGGAATCTCCTTTTCTAACTCAAACCAACAAGACTTATAATATTTCAAAGCATCATAATAGTTATCAAATTTTTTGCTCGCAATGACGTCGTCTTCCCAGCCTTCTATAAACCACCACGGTTCAAAATCTCCGTACATTTTTATAACTCGATACATAGTTTAACTTCCTTTGTACCGTATATTATAGCGAAATTTTGAGAACAATGAAAGAATTTTGCTCATTTTCACGAATTATATAACATTTTCAAAAAATCCAGCTATTCAAAAACGAATAACTGGATTTAAAAACAAGATTAGCCTTCTGAAATATCGTTTTCAATAATCACTTTAATCGCATGATGATCGGCGGCCTTACTAAATACTTCATAGGCCTTTTCTATTTCACTAAGTTTGAAATAATGAGTTACCAATTTTTCAGGTTCAATTTTATGACTTTCTAAGGCTTTCAAAAGCTGAGGAGTTGTATTGGTAGAAACCAATCCAGTAGTAACATTAATGTTACGAATCCAAAGAGTGTCCAAATCAAACTGAACTGGTTTACCATGCACACCACAGTTGGCTACTGTTCCGTCTACACCGATAATCTTTTGACAGAGATCAAACGTTGCAGGAATTCCTACCGCCTCAATAGCGACATCTACACCTCGACCATCTGTCAAATCATAAATTTCTTGAATTGCTTTTTCAGGGTCTGAAGAATTAATCTTATGAGTAGCACCGAAAGAAACTGCAGTATCCAAGCGATTATCGTCTAGGTCCACCATAATCAATTTAGCTGGAGAATAGAATTGTGCCGTCAAGAGAGCTGCCAATCCAACTGGCCCTGAACCAACGATAGCTACACTACAACCAGGCTCAACTTTCCCTTTTAAGACACCAATTTCATAGCCAGTTGGCAAGATATCAGATAACATAACCAAAGCTTCATCAGACAAGTCAGCTGGAGTATGATAAAGAGTATTATCAGCATGAGGCACACGAAGATATTCTGCTTGCATACCGTCAATCAAATGTCCAAAAATCCATCCACCCTCGTCTTCACAGTGAGCATAGATTCCTTTTTTACAATAGTAACACTTGCCACATGCACAAACGCAAGAAATCAAAACCTTATCACCCTTTTTGAAGTTTGAAACTCCTGCTCCGACTTCCTCTACAATACCAATTCCTTCATGTCCTAGGATAGTTCCACTCTTACAAGCAGGAACATCCCCTTTAATAATATGAAGGTCTGTACCACAAATAGTAGTCTTAACGATACGCACAATAGCATCTGTTGGCTTACGAATAACTGGTTTGTCAACATCAACAAATGACGCAAGGCCTGGTTTAACGTAAGTATAAGCTTTCATAAGCAATCCTCCGCTTTTTTATTTGTATTATTTATATCATGATTGTAAGCCTTTTCAATATAAAAATCAAGTAATTTGTGAAATAAATAACAAATTTATTTAAAAAAAGAAGAAACGAAAATCGTTTCTACTTTTTAGATTATGCTTGATAACGTTTTTCACCATCTAGATAAGTTGCTACTAATTCCAAATCTTTATCTAACACGATAAAGTCTGCATCGTAGCCTTCACGAATTTGTCCACAGACGTCATCGATATGAACTGATTTAGCTGGGTTCAGACTAGCCATCATGACTGCCTCATGAGGATTTGCAATTCCCCACTCAACGACATTTTTCAAACCATCTTTAAGTTTGAGAATGGATCCTGCCAAGTTACCTGTAGATTTAAGGCGAGCAGTTCCATTTGCAACTACAACCGGAAATTCACCTAACATATAATCTCCATCTTGCAAACCACCTGCTGTCATACAGTCAGTGATAAGGGCAATATTTTCAGTTCCCTTTTGTTTAAGAAGAATTTCGCAAGCCTTAGGATCCACGTGATGACCATCACAAATCAATTCTGCATAAGTATGTGGTAACTCATACATAGCACCAACCATTCCAAGTTCGCGGTGTGTTAAGCCACGCATTCCATTATAGGCGTGAACCCATACACTAGCTCCGGCATCAACAGCTTTTTTAGCTTCATCAAATGTAGCATTAGAGTGACCCAGAGCAACAGTTACACCTTCACCAGTAATAGTACGTACAAAGTCCTCAACCCCATCACGTTCAGGTGCAAGAGCAATTTTATTAAGAAGACCATTAGCAGCCTTCTGCCAAGCGCGGAACTCATCCATACGTGGATCTTTCATATAGGCAGGATTTTGAGCCCCCTTAAATTCTTCGGTGAAGTAAGGTCCTTCAAAATAAATACCACGAATCTTAGCACCAGATGCTTCTTGATAGCGTGCACCAATGTTTTCAGTAACAGCCAGCAATTGTTCGTATGATGAAGTTAGTGTAGTTGGTAGGAAACTAGTAACACCTGTGCTAAGAAGACCTTCACTCACCGTATGAAGTGTACCTTCGATATTATTATCCATAACATCCACACCACCAAAACCGTGAATATGTGTATCAACGAGACCAGGTGCGATGCTATAACCAGAATAATCTAAAATTTCAGCATCCCCAGAAATCTCTTCAACATGCTTACCAAACTTACCATCAATAAGTTCCAAATAACCTCCACGACGAATACCATGTGGATAGAAAAATTGATCAGCTTTAATATACTTAGGCATAATGATAACCCCCTTAAGAAATAATCTACTATTTATTATGTCAATTACATTATAAACCTTTCAAAACAATTTGTAAATGGTATAGACCTTTTTTAGTGAAATTTTAATAAATTATTCAACAAAAAAGACAAGATCCAAAAACCTTGTCTTTAATACTATACCGGCGGCCGGGGTCGAACCGGCACGTCCTTGCGGACACTGGATTTTGAGTTCTATGAATACACTTTTTAAATCTTATATCCTTGATTTAATAGGGTTTTGGGACTTTTGAATCTTGCAAAATAGACTCATTTTTCAAATTTTAGTAACTTTTTGGTAACACTCCATAACTTATCGTCCTAAGATCATCATCAGAGAATCTCGCTATCTTAATTATATTCTTCACTATTTTTAAAATAATTGCTATAATATAAGTCAATCATCAAAATGACTATTGATTGAAATTAATTTAAATAGAGAGGTGGCACTAGATATGATGGACTTTAATGTAGTATGTGATTTTAATGCACTTGTTTTTGCTGAAGAACATATAATTATTCATGCAGAAAGAGATAAAATTATGGCAGTATTATCTGAAATCAATAATTGGCATAACTGGCGTAATGGAATTTCAGAAATAAAATTATTAGCATCTCACATTCAAGAGGGGGCAAAATTTGAATGGAAATCAGGAGGTCTAAAATATAAATCCGAAATCCATACAGCTTCAGCTGCATGTTTTGGATGGACAGGTAATACAATAGGAGCTCATGCAATTCATAATTGGTATATAAAAAAATTATCAAATGGATCTTCTGAGGTTGTAGTTCAAGAGAGTTTAAGTGGCTGGTCTATCTTATTATTAAGGAAAATGATGAGACGTGAATTGCCTATCTTACTAAAAAAAGATCTTCAAGAGTTAAAATTTGCATGTGAAAATAAATTATAGAAGTAATTAGTTTTTTAAAAATGAATTTTAAATTTATTGACTGTATTAGCTAGAGTGATTGATTAGAGAGAGTCGATTTTGAGTCGGTTCTCTCTTTTTGTTAATGATAAATTGCAAGAATAAGTACAACATTTACTCAAACTCATCCACTAGAGCTTCACAAGCAGTTCTGTAAGCCAAATATTTTCGTTGTCGGTGATTGATATCATATAAGGGCTTGTTCAAAGCCTCATCAGAAGTTCTCTACCAGTGGATATCAGTCAAACTCTTTCCCCTTTCAACTATAAACAACCTTCATAAAATAAAATCACTCAACAAGAATATACTAATCTTTACCTATTGAAACTTAATCAAATAAACCATCAATCTGCATTAAAATAGTCAGAAACCTCTTTAAAAAGGGTATGCAATATTTCTTGCTCTTCTTCATCTAAATTATATTCAGAGACTAGCTCATCCAAATACTTAGGTAGAGTCGAATGGTTTTTAATTCCATTCATGACAATTGCAAATTTCAGATCATCTAGTTCAGTTTTATTAAACCCTTTTAGCTTCTTCAAATCAATTCTAGTGATTGGATGTGGAACAACATCTAGAGTACTGTAAATGGTTTTTCCTAATAAGTAATCTGTTGTGGTATCAAATAATTTTGCTAATTTGACAACGGCTTCTAAATTAGGCTCTAAAGTTCCGTTTTCCCAACGAGAATAAGTACCTTGTTGTACATCAATCATCTCAGAAACTTGTACCTGAGTTAATTTCTTACTCTTTCTCAGTTCCTTAAGACGATCTCCAAAAGAATTATTATTAAACATTGTTTCCTCTTCAATATTCGATTCTGTATATTTTGTCTTGACAAAATATTCTAAACGGTATAAAATAGAATTATTCCATAAGGAATATTTATTTTGAGATTAAATATTCCATTGAGAATATTATAGCATAAAAGGAGGTAAAAGCGTATGTAATTAGTAGTCGATTTAAAAAATTTAATAAAGGAGGTAAGATTCGACAAAATAAAAAAATCTTGAAACAAATGTGCCGTTCGTTCCAAGATCAAAACATATTATGTAACATATTATACCACAGAAAACTCCTCAGTTGCACAAAATAATTTCGGAGGTTTCACAAAAAGATGACCAATAAAGAGTTAGTAAATCAAATTTCTGGCCTAAACTCTACCTCTACTCTTAAAAATTGGATTCAACTGATTAAAGAGATAAGTGGCAAGGAATTTAAGAAAATTAAAGTTCCTATCAGTAGAAATTCCAGAACTCATCAATTAAGTTACACAGTTGCCTATGACTTTACAGACGAAGACCTTAGACAATTTCAAAAGTTAGCTAACCTAAAACTTGAAATAGGTCTCAAAGAGGCTATACAAGCCGTATTTGGGGGTCTAACAGACAATGAGCAAGAATCCCTAAACCAAGTAATAGATGAGCTCTACGATGAACTGAGCGCCTTAAAACAGGAATTTAAGCGAGAAATACGACTGATACAAATTGAGAATGCCAATCTAAAAAAGAAAATCCAAGATATTGAAGAATCGATGCAAACCGGCTTACTAGGGTTTGTTCAGAAGAGGTCAAAAAATAGGTTCGGCTAATAGCGAGTTTTCGGCTGAGCCATGAGGCAGAAAGCCGAAAATGAGCGTAGATGCGGACGGACCATTTTTGACCGATAGGGTGTGTAGTAACACCACCCTCTGCAAGTCAGGTGTACCATCGAAAGAATTCAGTATTGCCAAGGGTTTCGGAGAATTTAAGGGTGGCAAAATTAGGCAAAAAGTTGAATCAAAATTTATGGCAAAAAATGAACATTTACGTTCTGTATTTGACTGGATTCAAATTCAGTTTGATAAGACTGAATTTTCGCCAAGAGAAATAATCGAAGACATTCTATTTCTTGACTATGACCTATTTATTGAGAATAAAGGGAGCCTTAAATACTATAACTATGATAGCCAGCTTCATTATGGGAATATCCGTATCTACTATGGAGCTAAAGAGTCGTCCTACATGCTTGTCATGTCAGGACAGGCACTCGAGTTCTATAGAGATATGGTATTAGATCCAAATAGTCTATCCGAAAGACAGTTTCTGGACAACCTCTACTACAATTACAATCGTTTTTCAATCAGACGAATTGATATTGCAATAGATGATTTTAATGAAACACCCTATTTCACCCCTAATCAACTTCTAAAGATTTGTCAGAAGAAACGCTTTATATATGGGAAAAGCACCTACTATAATACCTACGGAGATGAAACGATCGGTCAGACCTTATATTTAAGAAAACCCAATGATGATGAAAGACTTAGAATTTACGATAAGCGCTTAGAACGAGCTGAGAAGCTCGGTATCAGCAAGCGTTATATAGAAAATTGGATAAGAACTGAGTTAGAACTTAGGAAAGAAAAAGCTCACTACTTCATTCAAGAATGGTTGCATTCAGAAATAGATCTTCTTAACTTTACCAAGGGATATCTCAAAGAAAAAGTGAGATTCTATAGTGATAGCCATTTCTCAAAACCTTTGAGATCTTGGGAAAAGTTTTTAGGTCACTCAAAACCTGTCTCTATCATTATTTCAAAACCAAAAACAGAACTGGAACAAAAATTAGAATGGTTTACCTATAAAGGTTCAGGAGCTATTCTAAAAGCGTATAAGTTTTTATACGACAATAACTTACTGCATGAGTATGAGAAAGCTAACTATCTCGCACTCAACAATATGGAATATCCACCAGATTTAGCAAGTGGATTAATAGAAAGGGTAATTTTCTTTAAAAGAGAAGATTTAATCCCTACAATCAAAGAAAATATCAAAAGGAGAAATTAACTATGGCAAAAATGCTTTCACAAAATGACTGGAATTTTAATAACATTGGAACAAAATTTGAATTGGATGAAGTTATTCCAAAATTTGAAACGGAAGTCCGAGCAGATGCAAACGGAGAAATTATCAAAAACCGAGATGGTAGCGAAAGACGTTTTAATACCGATAAAATCATTGGTTGGAAATACAATGTAACAATCAAGGATGGACAATTCAAAAAGAAATCAACCCAAGTCTCAGTAGACAATCCAGAAGCTTTAGTCGATAATGACTATATTCAGGCAATGGATCAAGTACCAGTTACATTTGACAATTTACAAGCTACTATGATTAGTTCGACAATGTATTACAAGGCGGATGCTATCCATTTAGTAGATGTAAAACAAAAATAAGTATTAGACAAGGGGAGTTAATCCTCCCCTTACTAAATCTAATTAGAAAAGGAGAGCACATGATTAAAACCGTAACGAAAGATGACCTTATCGAACTTGGATTTGCTCCAGGAACTGCAAGAAAGATTATCCATACTGGCAAATTACTATTAGTGAATCGTGGTTTTAACATCTACGATAACAAACGAATTGGTACAATTCCAGCTAGTGTTGCTGAAGAACTACTAGGAATTGAACTCCAGAAAGAAGCATAATGAATGACTATTCGAAAAACTAAAAGTGGTAAATGGACCGTTGATGTTTCTAACGGTTTCCACCCAGTCACACAAAAAAGAATACGTATTATTCGTAAAGGATTAAAATCTAAAAAGGAAGCCCTAGAACTTGAACAACATATTAGAGTTGTAGAATTAAAAGAAAAACAATTTGACTTTGTAGTAACAACAGATATGTTATTCGACTTACTTGAAGAAGATGATCTGAAAAATGGCAGAAAAATAAGCTATACAAGTACACAAAGAAACAATTATGAGCGTCATATTAAGCCTTATTTTAAAAATACAAATTTAAATAAATTAACGTATGACCATATATTCGAATTTCGTGAATACCTAAAAACAAAAACTAAAAAACAAAATGAAAATGAAACATTAAGTTACAATACAATTAATAAAATTCTAATTCTACTTAAAAAAATTTTTGATACTGGTATAAGAAAATCCCTCATTGATAAAAATCCTGTTGAGAATCTGAGAAAATTACCAATTAGGAAGCCTGATATTAAATTTTGGAGTATAGAAGAATTCACGAGATTTAGAGGACTTATTCAAGATGATGAAATAAGCTATGACCTGTTTTTCATAATTGCCTTCTTTACTGGAATGAGAATGGGAGAAATCCTCGCATTGAACTGGAATGATATAAATCTTTTAACAAATACGATTTACGTTACCAAAACAGTATACTTTGTCAATAATACAAGCTACATTAATACAACAAAAACACGATCAGGAACTAGAAATATAACAATAAATCAGAAATTAGCAGAAATGCTAAAAGATTGGAAAGTAAAACAAAAAGAAAAACTTAAGGAATTTACGAAAAATACAGACGAACTACAAATAATACAGAGTACACCAATAACAATTACGAAAAATATGATTGATAAAAAGTTTAAGCAAATACTAGAAAGGGATAAAGATTTAAAGAAAATAAGAATTCATGATTTGAGACACTCTCATGCATCATTACTTATAAATCAAGGAGAAGATTATCTTATTGTCAAAGAAAGATTAGGACACGCATCTATTACAACAACAATTGATACTTATTCTCATTTGTACCCTAGCAAACAGAAAACATTGGCTAATAAACTTGATGATTTATTTTAAAATGGAAAAAATTGGTAACTCGGCACACAACAAAGAAAAAAAGACAAGGTCCGAAAACCTTGTCTTTAATACTATACCGGCGGCCGGGGTCGAACCGGCACGTCCTTGCGGACACTGGATTTTGAGTCCAGCGCGTCTGCCAATTCCGCCACGCCGGCAAATAGTAACTGGGGTAGCTGGATTCGAACCAACGCATGAGGGAGTCAAAGTCCCTTGCCTTACCGCTTGGCTATACCCCAATAATATAAAATAGGCGAGTGATGGGGATCGAACCCACGCATGCCAGAGCCACAATCTGGTGTGTTAACCACTTCACCACACCCGCCATAATTTTAAAACACGGGCAGTAGGAATTGAACCCACACTGAAGGTTTTGGAGACCTTAGTTCTACCTTTAAACTATGCCCGTAGTTAAGGTTATGGAAGGGGAGGGATTCGAACCCCCGAACCCGAAGGAGCGGATTTACAGTCCGCCGCGTTTAGCCTCTTCGCTATCTCTCCAATGTTCAACAAAAACTATTATATCATGAAAAATTACAAAAAACAAGCTTTATTTTGCTAAATTATAGTTTTCAATCAAAATTTCCACAGCTTTTTCAAGTTTTTTATAAAAACTATCGACATTTCCATTCTTTATGATTGCAAATTGATTATCTAGTTCAGCAATTTCACCAATAACCTTTTTACCAATCGTTAAAGTATACCCTTCATACTTTTCCTTACCAACTAAAACAGTTGCGTCTGTTAATTGAATTTCAATTTTTTTATCTTTTTTACTCATACGATACCTCTTTTCACTCTTCCTATTGTACAAGAAATTTAAAAAACTGGCAAGAAAAAAACTCTTTACCAAGCTAATCTTGAGAAAGAGTTTTTGTGACAAAATCTAAGTTTTTAATCTAGGGAAGGCTCATTGTTAGTGGGTTGTCCCACCCACTAATTTTATGTCCTTATCTTTATAATCTACGATAGCACCAATCGCAGTTTGGATACCTCTGACGATATCAGTTAAATTCATAGAAGCTGTATTAGATTTATTAATCACCTGTTCTGTCATATAGGGAATATGCATAAAACCTGCTCTCATATTTGGAAACTTTTTATCCGCTAAATAGAGAGCCTGATACATCAGATGATTACAAACAAAGGTTCCTGCTGTATTGGACACTGTAGCTGGCAACCCTTCCTCTTTAATCGCTTGAACCATTGCCTTAATAGGGAGTGTGCTAAAATAGGCAGCTTGACCGTCCAGGCGTATAGGTGTGTCTATCGGCTGATTTCCTTGGTTATCTGGAATTCTAGCATCATCTTGGTTGATGGCGACTCTCTCAGGAGTTAGACTAGCTCTTCCTCCTGCTTGTCCAATGCAAAGCACCGCATCTGGCTGATATCGTTCAATTTCTGCTTCTAAAACCTCTGCTGATCGATAAAATACCGTTGGGATTTCTACCCAATGAATTTCAGCTCCATGAATTTCTTTCGGTAATAATTTAACAGCTTCCAAGGCTGGATTGACCTTTTCACCACCGAAAGGCTCAAAACCTGTTACTAATATTTTCATTTTATTTCCTTTGCTAAAATGCCAAAAAGTACATCAAAAATATATGTAGGATGATCATGATAACAGCTACTCCTACTTGCGCTTTGATAACCCCATTTGGATCTTTCATATCCAGGAGAGCTGCCGGTAAAGCATTAAAGTTAGCCGCCATTGGAGTCAATAAGGTTCCACAGCAACCTGCCGTCATTGCTAGAGCTGCAGCCACGATTGGATCAGCTCCCAAGGCAAATACAAAGGGAACTCCAATTCCAGCAGTAATAACAGTAAAGGCAGCAAAGGCGTTACCCATTATCATGGAGAATAAAACCATCCCAAGGACATAAGCTACCACACCCATAAAACGACTACCCGAAGGAATTAGACCACTTATCAAATGAGAAATCAGGTCTCCAACTCCTGCTACGGTAAATATTGCCCCTAAAGCACCTAAAAGTTGAGGCACAATCCCACTGGTTGAAACTTGTTGCACCATGCGATTGTTTTCTGCTAACAAACTTCTAGGAGAACTCTTAGTAATCAATAAAAGTGAAATGGTTGCGAAAAATGCAGCAAGACTGATAGCAATCTTACTAAACTCAGGGATCATTTTTGCTAATACCAAAGCAATCAAAGCCATTAACACGACTGGAATAAAAATTTTATTCTTTAGTCGTTTAGCTTCAATATTTGCCTTGACTTCATCCAGAGACGGTAAGGTGCCGATACGAACCTGTTTAAAGAGAGTTAGCAGGGCTAATAGCACTACGATAACTCCAATACAGACAGAAGGTAGATAGGAACCACCGATAAAACTGATGCCCAATAAAGCCCAAAACCCAGCCGTTCCAAAGCGAACTGGGTTTGTTTTATCTTTATAGCTACAATAAGCTGTATGAAGGAATTGACAACCAATCACAATATAGGTCAACTCTAATAACTGTCTTGCTATATTGGTCATTCTTCTTTCCCTTTACTAACCTTATTTGCTAGCAGTTTTCTATCAAACAGGTAATTGTAAATCCCAACTATAAATAGGGCAATTCCTGCAACTATAAGCGAAGCTGAAGCAATTCCTGCATAATTACTTTCGTAACCTAATTGGTCCAGTGTGCCCCCTATCAAGAGGACACCACCTGCACCAACGAAAGTGTTTTGAGCAAAGAAATTTGCAAAATTATCATTTGCTGCTGCACGCGCTTTTAGCGCTTCGCTCTCCTGCTCCGTTAATTTTCTACCTAATTGAGACTCTGCTGCTGCTTGTCCCATGGGTTGAACCAAAGGCCTTACAAACTGCGGATGTCCTCCAAGACGAATGGCAAAGAAACCATCGAGTTCCCGAAAAAAGAAATACACTGTATAAAAACTTCCAACTGTTAGTCCCTTTATCTTTTGAATCAAGTCAATCGAACGTTGCTTGAGGCCAAAAGTTTCAGATAAACCTACCAGTGGCAAGGTTACCATAAAAATCGTAAGAACTCGTTGATTACTAAATTCTTTTCCCAAAATTTCCAAGAACTCAACAAGAGAAACTCCAGAAACTAGAGCGGTAACTAAACTAGCTAAGACTACCGTTGCAATGGTATCTAATTTATAGATAAAACCAACCACAATGATAACTATCCCTATTAGTTTAATCCATTCCATATAGGCCCCTTTATTCCAAAAGTACTAGTCTGTTTTATTTGACATGACTTTCTAATTCTTTTTGGTATTTATTGTTTGATTCCAATTTTTCTTTTTGCCATTTTTCAAGAGCTGCTTGGTATTCTTTAGCAGATACAATCTCTTTTTGCAATTTCATTCCCTTGAAGATGTATGGATCACCCTTAATACCAACTTGTGAGTATGGTTTAGAGAAAGGAACAATGTTGCTGACGACTGGTGAACCACCTGATGAAGCTGTTGGCATCAAGAGAGAACTATCAGTGAGCCATGCTTGAGCTTTAGCATATTTTTCATATCTCTTGTCCAAGTCGTTTGTCTCAGAAACTGCATCATCAAGGAGTTTCTTATATTCATCCAAACCTAGTTGAGCTACTACTTCTTTGTCTTTTCCTTTAGTGATACCAAGGTGTTTCATAGCAGAACCAGTTTTAGGATCCATGATATTGAGATAACTTGCTGGGTCTTGGTAGCTTGGCGCCCATCCAGTACTATTCAAGTCATAGTCTTTTTGAGCAGGAACACGTGCTTGAGATGTAATGCTTTCCTTCTCGTTATCAGTCATTTGAAGAACATCGATAACGACATTTTCAGAACCAAGAGTTGATTCGATTGATTGTTTAAAGGAATTGCTTTGTTGAACGGCAATGGTATCTGTCTGTTCAACTGGAACATCCAAGTGAATTGGGAAGGTTACACCTTTTGCTTCCAATTCTTTCTTAGCTTTTTCAAATGAAGCTTTGGCTTTGTCAGGATTGTAGATGGTATCTTTTCCGTCAACGAGCTCAACACCTTTCCATTGGTCTCCATAGTTGACCAATTCTTTTTGAGCGATATCACCAAAGTTTTTACCACCAGATTGAACGAAATTGTCTGGTACTAAGCTATTACGAATAATCTTGTCCGCACCATCTTCACCATTGAGCTGTGCAGCATAAGAATGACGGTTGAAGGCAAAGTTGATTGCTTGACGGAAGTCCTTGTTCAACATTGCTTCTTTTGTAGAAGTTTTCTGTTCTTCACTTGTTTTCGCAGTCTTATTGAAAGATTGACGGTTTACGTTAAAGGTAAAGTAGTAACTAGTTGAATCCTGTGGGCTGTATGTAATTTTATCTCCGTATTGTTCCAAAGTTGAGGCAAAGTTTGAGCTACTTGGGAAGAGGCGAGCTGTTGTGTAAACACCTGAAGAGAAGCTACGGATCAATGATTCTTGGTCTGAACCATCATAGTAGGTCAATTTAACCTTCTCGATTTTAACTTTCTCTTTATCCCAATAATTTGGATTCTTTTCGTATTCAATTAAAGATTTTGAAGTCAATGTCTTCAAGATATACGGACCGTTATAAAGAATACCAGCAGGGCTGACCGTTCCGTAATTCTTACCTGATGCTTTGAGGAATTCTTCATTTACTGGCAACATAGTTGCTGAAGTTACTTTTGAATTCCAGAAAGTTTCAGGTGCGTTTAGAGTGTACTGGACAGTGTAATCGTCCAACGCCTTAACCCCAACTGTTGAGAAGTCGTTAGTCTCACCAGTCATATATTCATTCAAGCCCTTGATTGAGTTTTGAATAAGAGTGACACCGTCTGATTTGCCATCTGCTACGTGTTTCAAACCAGTAACAAAGTCATGCGCAGTTACTTCAGAGTATTCTTCACCTTCTGAAGTATACCATTTAACCCCTTTACGAAGTTTATAAGTATAAGTCAAACCGTCTTGTGAGACACTCCAATCCTCAGCGAGGGAAGGAATCAAATTCCCATATTCATCGTTTTCCAACAAACCATCAACGACGTTACCGATGATATCAGTTGTTGAAGTACGAGTTGCGATACTGTAGTCCAAAGATGATGGATCTACTCCATAGACATAAGAGAAAGTTGTAGGCGCATCTGCTTCCTTGTCAGCTTTCCCACAAGCTACAAGAAGAACTGCTGTACTCAGGACCACTCCTGCTGTTAACATCCACTTTTTCGTTTTCATAAAGAACTCCTTTAATAATTTTTAATCTACTTTTACAATCCAACCTTCTGGTGCTTCAATGTCACCAAATTGGATACCTGTCAATTCATCGTATAGTTTACGAGTTACTGGACCAACCTCTGTTTCACTGTAGAACACATGGAAGTCATCACCGTGTTGTATTCCCCCAATAGGTGAGATAACTGCCGCAGTACCGCAGGCACCTGCTTCTACAAATCGATCAAGACTGTCAATTGGTACATCCCCCTCAACAGGTTTCAAGCCCAAACGATGCTCTGCCAAGTAAAGTAATGAGTACTTGGTAATTGATGGCAAGATTGATGGACTCAATGGAGTCACAAACTCATTATCAGCTGTAATTCCAAAGAAGTTTGCTGAACCGACTTCTTCAATCTTGGTGTGAGTTGATGGGTCAAGATAAATAACATCTGAGAAATGACGGGATTTAGCCATTTTTCCTGGCAAAAGACTAGCTGCATAGTTCCCACCGACCTTGGCAGCCCCTGTTCCATTAGGTGCAGCACGGTCATACTCATCTTGAATCAAGAAGTTTGTTGGAACCAATCCACCCTTAAAGTAATTTCCAACTGGCATCGCAAAGATGGTAAAAATATACTCCTCAGCTGGTTTTACCCCAATGATATCTCCAACACCAATCAAGAGTGGACGGAGGTAGAGGGTTCCACCAGTTCCATAAGGTGGTACGTATTCCTCATTAGCACGAACAACGGCTTTACAAGCCTCTACAAACATTTCTGTTGGAACTTGTGGCATCAAGAGACGATCACAGGTACGTTGCAGACGTTTAGCATTTTCATCTGGACGGAAGAGTTGAATACTGCCATCCTTTGTACGATAGGCTTTCAATCCTTCAAATGCTTGTTGTCCATAGTGAAGACTTGGAGATGATTCTGAGATATGCAAGGTTGCATCTTCTGTTAATTCTCCTTGAGTCCATTGTCCATCTTTAAAATAAGCGATATAACGATAAGGTAGTTTCATATAGGAAAAACCGAGATTTTCCCAATCGATCGTAACTGTCATGACAATCTCCTTTATTCTAATCAAGCTTTGTGTTCTATTCTACACTATTCTCCTAAAAATTCAAGTATTATTTGTAATTTTCTGAAAATTTTACTTATAAAAAATCAGTCACTAGGACCGATTTTTAATTTTCTTTGATTTCTTTGAGATAAGCATCAAAAACTTCTTCATCAGAAATAGTATCTGAGATAAAGCTTCCATTGCTTGTACGTTCTGATAGATTCAAATCTTGTAGGATTGATTCGTAAATCGTTCCATTATTTGATTGAATCACAAGTGTTTGTTCTCCATCTTCTACTTCTGTACTAAAGAGATCTCCAACAAATCCTTGTTCTGAGACCGCTCCAGCCAAGAATACGCGATGGGGTTTACTCTTTAATTCTCTCAAGACTTGAAGGCCACGATTGGCACGACTGGTTGCTGGAATTTCCTCTGTTGAAACACGTTTCAAGCTTCCACGTTGCGTCAAAAGATAGAAAGATGAAGTATTGCAGATAAAGGCTGATTGTATCACATCATCTGCTTTCAAGTTCATGGCTTTGACACCTGCAGCTTTGGCACCGATAACTGGCACTTCTTCGATGTTAAAGCGGAGGGCATAACCGTTTCGACTGATCAATAGAACATCATCCAATTTAATCGGAGCTACTGCTACAATCTGGTCAGTATCGTCTTTCAACTTAGCGTACTTGACAGATTTAGAACGATAGGTTCTCCATGGAGAGAATTCTTTGCGTTCTACCCGTTTGATTTGTCCAAGTCGTGTTGCTGCAAAATAAGTTGTCGCATCATCAAATTGATCAACAACTTCTACATAGAGCACTTCTTCATTGGTTTCAAAGTTTGTAATTGTTTGGCTCAAATGCTCTCCGATATCCTTCCAACGAATATCTACCAACTCATGGACTGGTCGATAAATGACGTTCCCAAGCGTTGTAAAGATTAAAAGATGCTGGGTAGTTTTCACATTTTGAACGAATAGCAATCGGTCATCATCTCGTTTACCAATTTCTTCTAAGGTTGAAGCTGCAAAGGAACGAGGGCTAGTACGCTTGATATAACCTGCCTTAGTCACGCTGACGTAAGTATCTTCTTCAGCGATAAGACTTGCTGTATCAATATCAATGACTTTTGCTGTATCTTCTAAAGTACTCAATCGAGGTGTCGCAAATTTCTTCTTGACCTCACGAAGCTCTTTTTTCATGAGATTGTACATAGTTCGTTCATCACCGATAATAGCTGCAAGCATAGCAATCTTTTCACGAAGTTCTGCTTCTTCTTCTTGCAAGACAACCACGTCTGTATTGGTCAAACGGTACAGTTGCAAGGTAACAATGGCCTCAGCCTGTTCTTCCGTAAATTCATAGCTGACCTTGAGGTTTTCCTTGGCATCAGCCTTATTTTCAGAAGCACGGATAAGGGCAATGACTTCATCCAAAATCGAGATAACGCGAATCAAACCTTCCACGATATGGAGACGTTTTTCAGCCTTTTCCTTGTCAAAGCGAGAACGCGCCAAGATGACTTCACGACGGTGGGCGATATAGCTAGACAAAATCGGTACAATTCCAACCTGGCGAGGCGTAAAATTGTCAATCGCCACCATGTTGAAGTTGTAATTGATTTGCAAGTCAGTGTACTTGAAAAGATAGTTGAGAACAAGTTCCGTGTTCGCATCTTTTTTGAGTTCTATAGCGATGCGAAGACCATCACGGTCAGACTCATCACGAACTTCAGCGATACCTGCCACCTTGTTATTGACACGGATTTCATCAATTTTCTTGACCAAGTTAGCCTTGTTGATTTCATAAGGAATCTCAGTGATAACGATTTGTTCCTTACCACCTTTAAGCTTCTCAATTTCCGTCTTAGAACGAACAACCACGCGCCCTTTACCAGTTTCATAGGCCTTTTTGATTTCGTCACGGCCTTGGATAATGGCACCTGTAGGGAAATCTGGCCCAGGCAAGAATTCCATCAGCTTTTCAACCTTAGCAGTTGGGTGATCAATCATGTAGACTGTAGCTTCAATAACTTCAGCCAAATTATGTGGTGGAATATCTGTGGCATAACCAGCTGAAATCCCAGTTGAACCATTAACTAAAAGGTTTGGAAAGGCTGCTGGCAAGACAGTTGGTTCTTTCTCGGTATCGTCGAAGTTCCAAGCAAAAGGAACTGTCTTTTTATCGATATCCTGAAGGAGGTAGCCTGCAATCTCAGACAAACGAGCCTCAGTATAACGCATAGCCGCAGGCGGATCTCCATCCATTGAACCATTATTACCGTGCATTTCAACTAGAATCTCACGGTTTTTCCAGTCCTGAGACATACGGACCATGGCATCATAGATAGAAGAATCCCCGTGTGGGTGAAAATTCCCCATGATGTTCCCGACAGACTTAGCCGACTTACGGTAGCTCTTGTCAAAGGTATTACCATCTTTATTCATCGAATAAAGAATACGACGTTGAACCGGCTTCAAGCCATCACGAATATCTGGCAAAGCACGATCTTGAATAATGTATTTGGAGTAGCGACCAAAGCGCTCTCCCATGATGTCCTCTAAGGACATATTTTGGATATTACTCATATAGGATACAAAGCCCGTAAAATGCAAAGTGAAAATAGGAAATTCTCGCAGTGAGCGATGCTCACAAGAAAATTTATCTTTTTCACACAGCATTTAGGGCGTGTTCAACTCCTTTCAAAAAATGTAGAGTAGATTTTATAGATAGGGTGTTCAGTTACTATAAATAACCAAACTATCCTTCTGTAGTTTAAAATTTTTATATCAGGTTAAAACACTTTAGTTTACTTAAATTTAGCTAGTAGGTACTTGTTCAACTTTTCTTTGAACAAAAAATAAATAGATGGAAGGAAGAAATGAAATAACAGAGGTCCCAATAAGCAATGCATTAAATACAGTTTGATGCCCTTGAAAAATTTCATTCCAATACATAGTATTAACAAGATGGAAGACTAAACCAATTAAGTAGCAAAAGCTAATAACTATCATCTTCCACCTTAATAGAGAATAGATAGAAGATAATCGAAGAGCATGGTAAATTACTGCTGTAATGAGCATTGGAAAACAAAAAGAGATTAAAAAGAATTGGAATCTTAAAACGTCATCAAAAAGCTCTGTGCGATCTATTGAAATAAGCCAAATATTACACAAGGTTATAACAATCGGGAAAAATAATCCATACACTCTTTTATTTAACTTATTTCTTTTAAGAGCTAGAAGAATAGAAAACACTATTACCAGAATTTGGATTCCTGGAAATCCCATAAAAAATATTGTAAATATAAAATTTAACATACTAGTTTAATCTTTCCTCCGCGTACTCAATCATCTTCTCAGCCATTTCATTATCATAATCAAACTCCATCTTTTGAGCAAGTTTTTGAGCTTCTTGATGGAAAAGTTGCATCGTAGCAAATAAAGTCTGAGTGATTTTCTCTAAACTTGAGAAATCAAGCAGATTCAAGAATTCCTTCTCCTTCTCAGCAGGCAAGTAGTTATAGAGATACTTGTAATTTTTACCGATGTCGACTGTTCCTTTATCACTTGCTACCTTCCAAGCCAATACCTTCAAGAGTTCTTGGTGACAAATGCCATAGAGATGATCAGTCGCATAAATGAGTTGCTTGCGATGAATCCCCTTAACCACATAGGCTGATACCCACCAAAATTCATTGCAGGCTTTTTCAAAATCAATCTCACTAGCTGGACTTGTCCAGTAACGCTGAGGATTTGGAGAATATGGCGCAAACAAGCCCTTATCATCTACTAAAACTGTGAAGCCAGCCTCACTATCCACCCACTCGTTGATATCTTCTTTAGGACAGAGGGTTAAATCAATGCGATTCCCATCTTCAAAAAGCATGAGAAATAAACGGCGATGTCCAAGAGTCACATTTTGCTCTACGATACGTTTGCCAAACTGGTCCAGCCAAGAAAGGTCACTCGTCAGATAATCCAAGTCATCCACAATATAGACAACATCATAGTCTTGAAATTCATCTGTTTGAATCTTTTGATTTGTACGCGAACCAGATAGAGCCACAGTATCAACCTGTATCTTTTTAGCTATTTGTATAATCAGGTCAAGCATTTCCTGGTCAGTTCTCATGTAGATCACCATCAGTTGCCTCTGGGTTCTGAATAACAACATCTTCATTTCTTTGCTTAAGAAGTTTCTGAACTCTTTTTCTTTCAAGCTCTCCGACCAAGAATTGAATGATAAAACTAATACCAAAAATTGGTAATAGCAAAATAATTCCCATTTCTTGCGCCAACATTATAAATAGTAGGTTCATACCTGATAAGATTGCTAAAAACCAGGCATTTATCTTAAGAAGTTTTGAGTAACTACTAGGATAATATCTGAGATGTTTGGTACTTTTATAAATAGCTGTAAAACTGAATGCTAAGCTAGCTGATGTGAAAATATAAAAGTCAAAAACATAAAAGAGCAAACCTGCATAAGGATTGGATCTTAAAGGATTATCAAATAAAAAGACACAGGTAGTTACTATGGTTAATAGTAAAAATTCAAGATAGCGACTTTGCTCAGGTTTACCTTGTTTGGCAATTATATACATAATTGCACCTAAAGCTAAGACTATGAAAAGAAATGAACTATCAAACAATAAACTTATCATGATTTATACCTCTTTTAGAGAGCTAAAATTAAGAAATATAGACGATTTTTCAGATCAATCCTTGAGACTGACGCCATCTATCATAGGTTTCAATGTCTGTTTTGACCATATTCATACAAAGTCCTAGAACCGCCATATCGTCCAAGTAACCTGCTAGCGGAATGAAATCAGGAACAATATCAATAGGAGCAAGGAAATAAATAAGTGCGCTTAAAACAGCTAAAATAGTCCCATAAGGAACCGTGGTATATTTTCCTTGAACATAATTTTTCACCAAAGAAATCATGACTGGGATCATCGAAAATTTCTTTCCAACAAATGGCATATTGTTAATTTTTTTCTCCAAACGGTACAAAAAGTCATCTAATTCATCTTTATCATTTAATAATGCTTCAGATTGTGCATAACCACTTTCAAGAGCTTCTTTTACTTGCTCTTCACTTAGATTTTCAGACATAACTTGTCCTCCATTTGTATTTATATCAAACTTTAAAACACTGTCGCTTCTTCAAATGTAATTTTAAAACTAGTTTTTGATTTTTTAAACCACTATGTCTAGTCTGTATTAACCTTATCATTAGAATTCACTTATCTTTTATCTGGAATCATAGAATAACTTGCAGTAATTGCAACATTTTCATCAAGAATATGTTTCAATTCATCCAAAGCTTTTCTAAAATTTGTAATCAAACTTGGAGAAATATTCCAACAATCTTGTTCAGTATTAGTAATATTATTTCTATACTTTGTAATTTCCTCATCCATATTTTGTACTCTTGAAAATATAGATTTAGATTCTGGCCTAGTTTGCGTCTTATCTTTTATCAATGGATTTTCACATATACTTCTAACTACAGCTAGTTCGATTGTTGTTGTATCTTGTAAAAAATCCTGTTTTGTTGTCTTTGTTGATAATTTATTAATAGCTTCTTTAGCTCTCACAATTTCATCTCTAAAGAATATCTCCTCTTTTATCTTAGATATTGTTTTTGATCTTTGTTCTTCAATATTTTTTACTTCAGTTAGTACTTGAAAATTAATAAAGATAGAAAATATACCAAATAATCCAGATAAGATTCCAATAAACGATATGGTTCTTTCAACATCAAACACCATCCCATTATCAGAGATAAATGCTAAACAAATTGATACTACAGTTAAAAAAACAACAATTCCTAGCACCAATTTTTTATTTCCTATTATGTTCAAAACACCATCTCCCCACTCTCCTCAAGAGTAAACTTGACATTATCCTCAATCCATTTACGACGTGGTTCGACCTTATCACCCATGAGGACATTGACGCGACGTTCTGCGCGTGCTAGGTCTTCAATCGTAACACGGATGAGGGTGCGAGTTTCTGGATTCATGGTTGTTTCCCAGAGCTGGTCCGCATTCATTTCACCAAGACCCTTGTAGCGTTGAAGGGTAGCACCTTTACCGAACTGCTTGCGAAGTTCTTCTAGCTCACCATCTGTCCAAGCGTAGGCCACTTCTTCTTTCTTACCTTTCCCTTTTGACATCTTGTAAAGAGGTGGAAGGGCGATATAAACATGACCTGCCTCAACTAGTGGACGCATATAGCGGTAAAAGAAGGTTAAGAGAAGTGTTTGAATGTGGGCACCGTCGGTATCCGCATCGGTCATGATAATGATCTTGTCATAGTTGGCATCTTCAAGCGAGAAGTCTGCCCCTACACCAGCACCGATGGTATAAATCATGGTATTGATTTCTTCATTTTTCAGGATATCAGCCATCTTGGCCTTGGCTGTATTGATAACCTTACCTCGAAGAGGCAAGATAGCTTGGAACTTGCGGTCACGACCTTGCTTAGCAGAGCCACCGGCAGAGTCTCCTTCGACTAGGTAGAGTTCATTCTTAGCTGAGTTTTTAGACTGTGCTGGGGTTAGTTTCCCAGAAAGCAAGCCCTTGTCTTTCTTATTTTTCTTACCATTTCGACTCTCATCACGCGCCTTACGTGCTGCTTCACGAGCATCGCGAGCCTTGATAGCCTTGCGAATGAGATTGGAAGCCAGTTCACCATTTTCCATAAGGAAAAAAGTCAACTTATCAGCCACAATTCCATCTACGACAGGACGAGCAAGGGGACTTCCTAGTTTATCCTTAGTCTGTCCTTCAAACTGCAAGTGTTCTTCAGGAACTAAAATAGAAAGAACGGCTGCTAATCCTTCACGGTAATCGGACCCTTCAAGATTTTTATCCTTTTCCTTGAGAAGACCTGTCTTACGGGCGTAGTCATTCATGACTTTGGTAATAGCAGACTTAAGTCCTGTCTCATGCGTTCCACCGTCCTTAGTGCGAACGTTATTGACAAAGGACAGGATGTTATCTGAAAATCCATCGTTATACTGAAGGGCTACTTCCACTTGGAAACCATTGTCTTCCCCTTCAAAGTAGAGAACTGGTGTCAAGGTTTCCTTGTCCTCGTTGAGGTAGGAAACAAAGTCCTGAACTCCATTCTCATAATGGAACTCGATTGACTCGTCTGTTCGCTTGTCCATTAATGACAAGGTTACATTTTTCAAGAGAAAGGCTGACTCATTGAGACGCTCTGAAATAGTATTGTACTTGAAATCAGTCGTAGAAAAGATACTAGCATCCGGCATGAAGGTCACTTTGGTACCTGTTTTAGACTTAGGTGCCGTTCCAACCTTTTCAAGAGTTGTTACTGGCTTCCCACCATTTTCAAAGCGTTGCTTGTAGACTGCACCATCACGAGTGATTTCTACTTCAAGCCAACTAGAAAGGGCATTGACAACAGAAGAACCAACCCCGTGGAGACCGCCAGAAGTCTTGTAACCACCTTGACCGAATTTTCCTCCAGCGTGAAGAATGGTAAAGATGACCTCAACCGTTGGAATCCCCATAGCGTGCATCCCAGTCGGCATCCCACGTCCGTGGTCTTGAACCGTTAAACTTCCATCTTTATTAATCGTTACATCAATACGATCACCAAATCCAGACAGAGCTTCATCGACTGCATTATCGACAATTTCCCAAACAAGGTGATGTAGCCCAGCACCGTCAGTTGATCCAATATACATCCCTGGACGTTTACGGACCGCATCCAACCCTTCTAGCACCTGAATGGCGTCATCATTATAATTGTTAATATTGATTTCCTTTTTTGACACAAGGAACCTCCTATTTGTTCATCTTTTCTATTTTACAGGTTTTCTAGGGATTTTGCAAAATTTTCAAGTTAAAAAGCCTATTCACAAGTCCTTTTTAGTAAAAAAAGCACTCATTTCCACCCTAAAAAAAGAAACCAAGACGCGAGTCTCAGTTTTCTTTTCCTTTAACTTGGCTTGTTGCTATATCTTCACCAAACCATTTTTGGCTAATTTCTTGGAATTTACCTTCTTGATAGAGTTCCACAAAAGCTTTATTCAAATTTGCTAGCAAGGTCTTATCAGCTGGTCTCACACCAACTGCAAAAGACTCACTCTCAAAACCAGCAGGAAAAATCTCATACTGGTCTAAAATCCCTTCAGTTTCAAGATAATAATTGGCGTAAACACGGTCAATTAAAAGGGCATCAATCCGATCATTTTGCAAGTCAATCAAGGCTTCGTTAAAACTCTGATATTGGTTGGCTTTTTGATCTTTTACGATATTTTTTAAGAGCTCTGGTTGGGCTTCGAAATCTATATAACCAGAAGATCCTGCCTGGGCACCCAAAACCTTGCCTGTCATATCAGATACTGATTGTATATTCTGAGATTTCTTAGAGACTAGAACCTGCTGATTCTCCATATAAGGAATGGTAAAAGCAACCTTCTCACGGCGTTCATCAGTCGCTGAATATCCATTCCAAATAGCATCAATGGTCCCATTTTGAAGTTCTGTTTCCTTCATATCCCAATCAATGGGTTGAAACTGTACCTTGAAACCAAGTTTCTCGGAAACAGCCTGGGCTAAATCAATATCAAATCCAGCATATTGCCCATTCTTTTCTTCAAAGCCCATGGGAACAAAGGTATTGTCAAACCCGATAGTAACTGTACCCTGTTCTTGGTATTTGTCCCAATTATCGACTTTGGGATCACTAGCTTTTTGTGTGCATCCTACCAGGAAAAAAGCCAGAAAGAATACAAAAACAAGGCTGATTTTCTTTCGATTCATAGACACCTCCTACTTAGGCTCTACTTTGAGAATCTGGTCAGCAATATTCTCTGCAAACCGGAGATCGTGAGTCACGACTATCTGAGTCATGCCTAATTCTCGATTCTGTAGAATCAGTTTTTCAACCTCAAGACGCAACTCAGGATCAAGGGCTGAAGTTGGTTCATCATACCCAATCACTTCAGGATCTATCATCATAGCGCGCGCTAAGGCAACCCGTTGCTTTTGACCACCAGATAATGAGTATGGATAAGCATCTGCATGAGCTTCGAGTCCCAGACGAGTTAATAAGTCGACCGCCTTCTTCTTTGCATCTGCTTCAGACATCCCCATAGTCTTGATAGGTGACAAAATCAAGTTTTCCATAACGGATAAGTGAGGAAAAAGCTGAAAATCTTGAAAAACAAAACCTAACAAGTGGCGCTTTTCAAGTTCATCCAAAGGTAGGGATTCTCCATTATAAAAAATCTCTCCCGAATCAATGGTTTCTAGTCCAGCTAACATTCTAAGCAAGGTAGTCTTCCCACCACCAGAAGGGCCAACAATGGCCAAAATTTGCTTTTCAGGAATTGTTAAACTGAAATTGGATAAAATTTCTTTTTTTCCAAATTTTTTGCTGATATTTCTTAACTCTAACATGGTTAACCTCCTATCTATAGTAGCTGAACTTCTTCTCAAGTTTCTTAGCTAGGATTGTGACGATACCAATCATAAGCAGATAAATAGCTCCTGCTAGAAACATTGGAATCAAGCTAGCATCACGATTGGCTGCAGTACGACTGGCTAGGATTAAATCTGAAATACCGAGTGCATAGACCAGAGAAGTATCCTTAACCAAACTCATAGCCTCGTTAAATACACTTGGTAAGACAATCTTGGTCACCTGTGGCAAGATGATATAGCGAACGGTATCGATAGGCTTAAATTTCAAAACCTTAGCTGCTTCGTATTGCCCCTGAGGAATCGTTGCAATCCCTCCACGGAAAATTTCAGCAAAATAGGCTGCATAATTAAGCGTGAAGGCAATAATCGCAGCTGGCACCCGATCAAGTCGAATTCCGATACTTGGTAGGACATAATAAATAAAAATTAGTTGCAAAAGCAAGGGTGTTCCACGCATCACCCAGATATAAACATCAATTATGTAATGGAGGGGTTTCCAATGGACCTGTAAGCAAAAGGCAACCAAAATGCCTAAAGGGATTGAAAAAAGTAAGACCAGTGCAAAAACTTGTAGAGTCATTGTTGCACCGCTCAATAAACTTGGTAATATCTCGAATAAGTAAGACATACTCCACCTCCTAAAAATAATTGTTCCCATTATAGCATAAATAAACACAAAATCAAGGATTTTCTGAAATTTCCATGAATTTTTAAAACTTTAGCCTTAATTTCCGAACAATAGTTTTCCTAATAAAACTTTTCTACTTACTTAAAGTTTCAGATGTCACAATTTGAGAAAAGATTCCTTTCCGTTTCTCTCTCATTTCATGGTATAATAGAAGCATGATGACAATAGTATTATTAATTTTAGCTTATTTATTGGGTTCTATCCCTTCAGGACTGTGGATCGGGCAAATCTTCTTTAAGATTAATCTAAGAGAACATGGTTCTGGTAATACTGGAACGACCAATACCTTTCGAATCTTAGGTAAGAAAGCGGGTATGGCAACCTTCGTGATTGACTTTTTCAAAGGAACCATCGCAACCTTACTCCCACTTATCTTTCATGTTCAAGGTGTTTCACCTCTAGTCTTTGGCCTTTTAGCTGTGATTGGGCATACCTTCCCAGTATTTGCAAGCTTTAAAGGAGGAAAGGCTGTCGCAACTAGTGCTGGAGTCATTTTCGGATTTGCTCCTCTATTTTGCCTCTATCTAGCAGTTGTTTTCTTCGGAACTCTTTATCTAGGAAGTATGATTTCTCTCTCTAGTGTTACTGCTGCCCTTGCTGCTGTACTTGGGGTGATCCTCTTTCCACTTATCGGTTTCCTACTGCCAAGTTACGATTTATTATTTGTAGTGATTATCCTAGCCCTCGCAAGCTTAATTATCATTCGCCATAAGGATAACATCAATCGTATTCGTAATAAAACAGAAAATCTTGTTCCTTGGGGACTAAATCTTACCCATCAAAAACCTAAAAAATAAAGCGTCAGTTTGAACTGACCCCAAAAAGTTAGACAATTAATTTATCCAAAGGATTTAGTTCTGTATTGCACAGGACTGAGTCCTTTTAGTTTTACCTT
>NZ_AJML01000036.1:0-6630 GCF_000259525.1 Streptococcus sp. SK140
TGGTCGTGAAGGTGAAGGCATGGTCTTCAAAGACCGTGACGAAGCTGTCATGGCTTACCGCAATGGTTATGTTCACCTTCACTCACGTGTTGGTATCGCAACAGATAGCTTGAACAAACCATGGACAGAAGAGCAAAAACATAAAGTCTTGCTTACAACTGTTGGTAAGATTCTCTTCAACGATATCATGCCAGAAGGTCTACCTTACTTGCAAGAGCCAAACAATGCTAACTTGACAGAAGGTGTTCCAGATAAATACTTCTTGCCACTAGGAGGAGATATCAAGGAGGCTATCAGCAAACTTGAGCTTAACCCTCCATTCAAGAAGAAAAACCTTGGAAATATCATCGCTGAAATCTTCAAACGTTTCCGTACGACAGAAACTTCTGCCCTACTTGACCGTATGAAGAACCTCGGTTACCACCACTCAACTCTTGCAGGCTTGACAGTGGGTATTGCCGATATTCCAGTTGTTGAAGACAAGGCTGAAATCATCGAAGAATCACATAAACGTGTAGAACAAATCACTAAACAATTCCGTCGTGGTATGATCACAGACGACGAACGTTATAATGCTGTTACAGCTGAATGGCGTGCTGCCCGTGAAAAACTTGAGAAACGCTTGATTGCCAACCAAGATCCGAAGAACCCAATCGTTATGATGATGGACTCTGGAGCCCGTGGTAACATCTCAAACTTCTCACAGCTTGCCGGTATGCGTGGTCTGATGGCTGCTCCGAACGGACGTATCATGGAATTGCCAATCCTTTCAAACTTCCGTGAAGGTTTGTCTGTATTGGAAATGTTCTTCTCAACTCACGGTGCTCGTAAAGGTATGACCGATACGGCCCTTAAGACAGCCGACTCAGGTTACTTGACTCGTCGTTTGGTTGACGTTGCCCAAGACGTGATCATCCGTGAGGATGACTGTGGAACAGACCGTGGTCTCTTGATCCGTTCTATCACTGAAGGTAAAGAGATGATTGAGTCTCTTGAAGAACGTCTCAATGGTCGTTACACTAAGAAAACTGTTAAACACCCAGAAACTGGTGCAGTTATCATTGGTCCAAATGAATTGATCACAGAAGACAAGGCTCGTGAAATTGTTAATGCTGGTGTTGAAGAAGTAACCATCCGCTCAGTATTTACATGTAACACTCGTCATGGTGTTTGCCGTCACTGTTATGGTATCAACTTGGCGACTGGTGATGCGGTTGAAGTTGGTGAAGCAGTTGGTACAATCGCTGCCCAATCTATCGGGGAACCTGGTACACAGCTTACAATGCGTACCTTCCACACGGGTGGGGTTGCCTCAAATACCGATATCACTCAGGGTCTTCCTCGTGTCCAAGAAATCTTTGAAGCCCGCAATCCTAAAGGGGAAGCGGTTATCACAGAAGTTAAAGGACAAGTTACTGCTATCGAAGAAGATGCTTCAACTCGTACTAAGAAAGTCTTCGTTAAAGGTGAAACTGGAGAAGGCGAATATGTGGTACCATTTACAGCCCGTATGCGTGTCGAAGTTGGAGACCAAGTTTCTCGTGGTGCGGCATTGACAGAAGGTTCTATCCAACCAAAACGTCTCCTTGCTGTACGTGATGTCTTGTCAGTTGAAACCTACCTTCTCGGTGAAGTACAAAAAGTTTACCGTAGCCAAGGGGTAGAAATCGGAGACAAACACATTGAGGTAATGGTTCGTCAAATGATCCGTAAAGTTCGTGTTATGGATCCAGGGGACACAGATCTTCTCATGGGAACTCTTATGGACATCAACGACTTTACAGATGCTAACAAGGACGTTCTCATCGCAGGTGGAGTACCAGCGACAGGTCGTCCAGTCCTTATGGGAATCACCAAAGCCTCACTTGAAACAAATAGTTTCTTGTCAGCAGCTTCCTTCCAGGAAACAACTCGTGTCCTTACAGATGCGGCTATCCGCGGTAAGAAAGACCATCTCCTTGGACTTAAGGAAAATGTTATCATCGGTAAGATTATCCCAGCTGGTACAGGTATGGCACGTTACCGTAACCTTGAACCACAAGCTATCAATGAAGAGTCTTACCTAGCATCTTCTCAAGAAGAAGCTTCAGTAGATACGACTGTAGAAGAAGTCGTTGAAACTGTTGAAGTAAGTGAATAAAATAATGCTTAAACAAAAAGAGGGTTATCCCTCTTTTTTTGTATTAAATATATAGAAAAGGTATATTGAATTTTATATGATTTACTGAATAATTTGAACTATAAAAGTAGAAATTTTTTTCAGAAAAATTGAGCAAAATGCTTGGTATTCAACGGCTGACATGATAAAATATAACAGCGAGTAGTTTACGAAATATAATGGATAGTAAATACATATTTATTCTAAACTAAGTTAAATTTTATGCAACTCGGAGGTAATATTAGTGAAAAATGATCTGTTTAATGATCGTATTAGTCGATTTTCAATTCGTAAGTTAAATGTAGGAGTTTGTTCAGTTTTACTAGGAACTTTAGTTATGCTTGGAACTGCTACAGGAGTAGCAGCTGAAGAAGTCGCTGAGAATAAGCAAACTGACGAGGTTGCTGTGACAACTGAAAAGGAACAGCCAGAATCTCTTTCTACGTCTCAAGCTGAGAAAGAAGATGCTACAACTTATCAGGCAACTCCAGTTGTCCCAGTTGCAACTGAGACTAAGCCTGAACTAGATCAAACAAGATTACAAGCCTATATTGCTGAGATTGAGACAAACCTGACAAATGGTAAATATAGCAATAAGACTGATGAAAGTATTGATGCTTTAAAAGTAAGTCTTGTTAATGCTAAGAATGTTCTTGTCTCTGCTGAAAGTCAAGCTGAGTTGGATGCTGCTTATCAATCACTTGTAACAACGGTAAATGCAAAACTTAAAAATAAGGTAGTAGCAGAAGCAAAACCAGTTGTGGAAGCTAAGGCTGAAGTTACTGAAAAAACTGAAGAAAGTATCGGAAAACCAGCAGCAAATACTCAGCCAGCAGAAGGTACAAATGCAATCGCAAATACAGGTCAGAACGATCCTCGTAATGGTAAGGAGATTAATAAAAATACAGCATTTCGTGCGGATACTGCAACAGCTACTGGAATTGGTGCAGACGTTGAAGACGCAACTTCAACTCCAAAGGTAGAAAAACCTGGCTTTACAACAAATATCAATGCTAAAGACATAGCCAGCCAAATCTCTTGGTTGGACTTTGGCGATGTAGCTAACTGGACAGGAACCACAACAACATCAAAAGGTGACCTTGCTCTCCAAGTTGGGGCTACCTATACTAAGGAAATTATGCCGGGTTATGTGGTTACCATCAAGGTTAAATCTTTGAAACCCTTCCAGGCGACAGAACTTTATAAAAAACGCCTTGAAGACCGAGGAGCAACAGAAGCTGAAAAAGCGACCTATGATCCAAATGCAAGAAATGGTTATGGGAATGCGACTAATACACCTGCTACGAGAGTAGCTTTTACTGCTGGTGAAGAAGCTAAAGTTATTGCCGAAGCTCAAAACCGTTGGACTGAAATTAAAAAAGAAGGTATTGACACTGGTACAACTAAGAAAACTACTATCAGTTCAGAACTTGAAGGTGGGAATATCGGTGTTCAGTTTGAAGTTTCTGCGACCTTCCGTGGAAAAGTGGTCAAACCTGCCATTGTCATGGCGGATGGTGAGTCCGCTAACCCTGGTGAAATGGTTATGTTCACCACAAACGGAGAAGGTTGGCAACATATTGGGGAATGGCCCAAGGGCAATAATAAAACTTATATTCCACAAGATACAGACAATTTATTCGGTCCAAACCCTGCCACTAATATAGATGGCATGGGCTACTATAAGTTGAACCTTGACCTACTTCGACGTTCAAATCAAGTTGGGCCAGATAAAAAAGCGGTTGCTTGGAAGTACTTTGGAAGTGCCGATTTAACAACTGGAGGTCTCGGAACAGGGGTCTTTGGACCAAATATTTCAAGTATTGCTGCTGTTCCCCTTGTTATGACACGTGGAGCGTCCGAAGTTGGCTTGTATATCGCATCTTCAGGTAAACAATCAGCCATGCTTGGATTCTTCCCACTTGATGAAGGAGATGCTCCTGAATCATACGGCAAGGCAGTTCATTCAATTGCAACTGTGGATGGGATTACCGGTAAGAAAGTAAACCAACCTTATCTCGGCCACTTGAGTCCTGATATGGATGAAAACAATACCCTTGATTGGACTGGTGACGATAAAGCGACAACGGCTGATGAAGGAATCGACCAATTGCTTCCAGATAATCTTAAAGGGAAAACCAATGAGATGATCAAGATGGACCGTACCAAACCAGGTAATTATAAGATTTCTGTTGAAGCCCATACTGATGGGGCTGCACAGGCAAATATCTACGGTTGGGTAGACTTCAATCAAAATGGAACCTTCGATGAAGACGAGCGTTCAAATTTAGCTACTATTACGAAAGATGGTATAGTTGAGTTAACATTTGCAAACAGCAAAACTTATATTGACCCTAGTGTTACTGAATTAGGGGTTCGTCTTCGTATCGCTAAGAATGCTAAAGAAATTGAAAGCCCAACAGGTATGGCCTTCTCAGGAGAAGTAGAAGACTTCAAGACTCAAATTACGCACCCACCAAAAGGGGAATTCAAGGAAACTTCTGGTCTTCAAGCTGCTAAACAAACAGCAACTGTAGCCTTTACTGCTCGAGGTTTGCAAGGCTATAGCTTAACTGAATCAGCAAAAATTGATGAAACAGTAGCACCATACATTGTCGATGCAAATGGGAACAAGGCTATTTTGGATGCTGAAGGCTACTATGTCGTACCAGGTCAAGGTAAATATAAAATTACCGCAAATGGTAAAGACGTAGATGTAGAATTCATCCCTGAAGATAATTTCTTAGGAACAGCTGATGGAATCTCTATCCGTCGTACAGATAGTAATGGCTACGACACAGGTTGGTCAACTAAATTTCCAGCCAATGAAGCTAATGTTGATACTTTGATAAATACAATGGATGGACTTTATATCCCAACCGTTACTCCAAAGGATATCGAAGGTGAAAATAAAACTTCAACAGATGTTCAAGGAGCTAGTCAAATAGCTACTCCAGAATTTGCTCTTGAAGGAACAAATAGTAATGGTGAGAAAGTTAAAATCACACCTGATTTTGATTATCCAGCTAAGTTTGTGAGTCCTACGACTGGCAAGGTTATCAATGACCCTGTTCTAACTGTAGAAGGGGAAGGGATTTACTACTTAGACGATTTGACTGGGAAAGTTACCTTTGTGCCGGAACCAGGATTTACTGGCACTGCTAAGGGAGTAACAGTTTCACTTACTGCACCAGTTGGACGAGATAAAAATAAACAAGTTCAGTCAGAATTTATAAAAACAGCTACTGCTAAGTATACTCCAACAGTAACCCCAGCCACAATCAGCTCTACTAATAAGGTTTCTGAGGATGTGCAAAATGTCCCTCAAACTCAAACACCTACATTTGAGTTAAGCAATGACAAGGCTACGAAGATTACTAGCAGGAAATTAGTAGATCCAGCAACTGGCCAGCCTACTGATGAAACCAGTGTGAAAGTAGCAGGCGAAGGAACATATACAATTGATCCTACTACAGGAGCGGTTACCTTCGCACCTGAAAAAGACTTTGTTGGAACTGCAACAGGTGTAACAGTTCAAGCAACTGCGACTATTACAAATGCGAACGATAAGACGGCGACAATCACTTCGGATGCAATTTATACACCAACAGTTGTAGCGGCTGTTCCAACAGCTCAACCAGCTACATCTAAAGATATCCAAGGTGCCACTCAAACAGGCACACCAACCTTCGCAGGAACAACTGTCCAAGTAAATGGTCAAGATAAACCTGTAACCATTAAATCAAATAGTTATAAGCTCTTGGATAAAGATGGTAATGAAGTTACAACTACGCCAGCTTATGCTGCAGATGGTACAACGCCAATCGGTACTTTCACGATCGATCCAGCAACTGGTACTGTAACATTCACACCAACTGATAAATCATACACAGGTGCAGTCACACCAGCCAAGGTTCAAGCTGAAAGCTCAAACGGTATTAAGGTTGATACAACCTACACACCTGAAATTGTTCCAGTAACCCCAACAACTACACCATCTGAATCAACTGACATCCAAGGTGCAACTCAAACAGGTAAACCTGAATTCAAGGGTGGAACTGTAACTGTTGACGGTGTCGAGAAGACTGTTGAGATCAACGAAGCTGTTCCGGCAACATTTGATGATGGTTCAACGACTAAAACTGTGGAAGGTGTTGGTACATATACAGTAGCTGCAGATGGAACAGTAACTTTTGTTCCTGAAAAGTCATTCACAGGTAAAGCACCGGCCGTAACGGTTGTCCGTGAAGATAAGAACGGAACCAAAGCATCTGCAACCTACATACCAACAGTAACACCGGTTAAACCAACTGCAGCACCAGCTGAATCAACAGATGTTCAAGGTGCCACTCAAACAGGTAAACCTGTATTCACTGAAGGTGACAGCCGTGTACCAATGAACGGTGACGTTCCAGCTATTTTCGACGATGGCTCAACTATCAAGACAGTTGACGGTGTTGGTACATACACAG